>JAYVXK010000950.1:0-3959 GCA_043785265.1 Myxococcales bacterium
AGTTCGACGTCGTAGAGAGTCGCCACGTCCGGCCAGCGATTGACGACAGTCGCGAGACGCTCGAGGTTAGTGAGCGTGTCTTGATTGCCATTGTCGAGCGCGAGCGAGCGCGCATAGGTGTCGAACGCCGACGGGTGATTGTCCATCGCGTCTTCGTAGAGGCGCGAAATACGATGCAAGAGCTCCACTTTTTGGAAAGGATCCTGCGAGTGCTGCACTTGCACTTCGTGCACGCTCACCAGCTTCGGCCAGTCGGTCGAGGCTTCGTAAACGGGTTCGAGTACTGCCGCCGCGCCAAGCGGATCCTTGTCACCGCTCTTGATGCGTTCGAGCGATTGCAGCGTGGGCTCGTGATCCGACTGCTGTGTGAGGATGTCGCGATACAGCTCGATTGATCGCGGCACGTCTTCGAGTCGCTTCTCGTAGAGTTCGGCGATGCGATACTGGAAGCTGACGGCTTCAGACGGATCGTTGGTCATCTCGCTCTCGCGCGTGAGCACGCTCAAGAGTTCGGCCCAGTTTTGAGCCTGTTCGTAGAGAACATCGAGACGCGAGAGCGCTTGCAGATCGTCGGGGTCTAGCTCGAGAATCTTTTGGTAAGTGTCGATCGCTTTGACGACGTCGCTCAGCTCGCGCTCGTAGACCGCACCGACTTGGTAGTAGATGCGCTTCTTCTCTTCGGGATCCGCGACGAGTTCGGCCTTCTTCGAGTAGACCGCGAGCTGCTCCGCCCAACGACCAAGACCAAGATATCGTTTGATGAGCGCATCGAGAGCGCGCACGTCGTCGCTGTCTTGTTCGAGGATCTTGTTGTACACGGCGATGGCCGCATCGGGACGCTCGAGTACGTCTTCTTCGATCGCAGCCGCCTGAAAGAGCGCCTCTTTCTTGTCGCTCGGCTCTTCGACGATCTCGGCTTTTCGTTGCAGGATCAGCGATAGATCGGCATAGCGCTCGGCAGTGCGAAACAGGCGCTCGAGCGCCTCGGCTGCGGCCAAGTTCGTTGCGTCGATCTCGAGCACTTTTTGGTAACGCGCGACTGCGGTGTCGGAGTCACCGAGGTCTTCTTCGTAGACCCGCGCACTCATCGAAAAGAGTGAGCTGGCGAGCGCGGCGTCTTCGAGCCCCGTTGCGAGATCCTCGTAGACCTTCGCGAGATCTGCAAAGCGGCCGGTCGCGCGCGTGACGCGATCGATGCTCTGCTGCGTGGTCTCGCTCGCGGGGTCTTCTTTCAATGCGCGAGCAAGAGTCACGAACGCTTGGTTCAGATCGCCCGCTGCATCTTCGTGCAGCTGCGCGACTTGATGGAGGAGCTCCACTTTGCGCGAAGGATCGTCCGCTCGACGCACTTGCACTTCGTGCACGCCGATGAGCTTCTGATAGTCGCCAATCTGCCGATAGAGTGGCTCGAGCAAGTCGGCGATGACCAACTCGTGTGCAGGCTCTAGCCCTAGACGCTCGAGCGCTGCGAGTGCTTGCGTGCTGCTTGGCTCGCGCTCGAGTACCTGACGGTAACCTTCGATCGCGACCTCGACCTGGTTCATCTCACTCTCACGCAGCGCGGCGAGACGCAGCATGAGCAACAGTTGCGCTTCGTCGGTCGTGGCGAGGGCGAGCTGCGCCTCGAGATTTTCGGCCAGATCGGTCCACATGTGCTGACGCGTGAAGAGCGCGTCGAGCGCAGTCAGCGCGCGATGACTGGAGGGATCGCTCTCGAGAACCTTCTTGTAACTGAGGACAGCGTCCTCGGGCTTGCCGAGTCGCTGGTCTTGCACGTCTGCCATCTGCACGTAGAGCTGCTCGCGCGCGTCCGGATCCGTCGTCTGTTCGATGCGCCGCACGACTACTCCAATGAAGTCCTGCCAGCGTTCGGTGCGCGCGAAGAGTTGTTCGAGCGCGGCGAGTGCCTCTGCGTCGCTCGCATCGAGTTCGAGCACGTGCGCATATCCAGCAGCCGCGTCGTCGACCAGACCCAAGCGCTCGTCGATCGCAGCAACCTTCATCCAGTATTCGCGAGCGAGGGTCGCGTCCGAGAGCTCTTTGGCGATCGCGATGTACAGGTCGACGAGCTGCTTCCACCCGTTCGACTGATCGGCAATTCGTTCGAGCTCTGCGCGAGTCTCCACCAGCGCCGGATCGTCCTTGAGCGCGCGAGCGAGCGCGTCAAATCCCTTGGCGAAGTCATTGGACGATTCGCTCGAAATTCGCGCTACTTTGCGCAAAAGTTGGACGCGCTTGTGCACGTCGCCCTCGCTCGCAGCGAGGATCTCGAGCGCACCAATGAGCTTGTCCCACTCGCCGCGCTCCTCGTAGATCGATTCGAGAATGCTCGCCGCTTCGCTCTTCAGCTCGGGATGAGCAAGCAACGCTTCGAGCGCAGCCTTCGCGCCTTCGTGTTGTGCGTCGACGAACAAGATCTCGCGATAGTTCTCGAGTGCCGCCGCTGCGTCGCTCAGATGTTGCTCGAGTGTTTGACCGAGTCGATATTTGAGATCGACCAGTTCGGCCTCGACGACATCCGATTCGATGCGACGACGAAGCACGTCGACATACGGCTCCCATCGCTCGAGTTGCCGGTAGAGGACGTCGAGCGCCGCGAGCGCTTGGCCATCGGTGGGCTCGTCTTCGAGCACAGCGAGGTAGGTCGCAATGGCCTTTTCGACGTCTTTGATTTCAGTCTCGAAAAGTTTGGCGATCTCGAAGTTGATGCGTTTCTTCTCGGTGGGGTCGATCGCAAGATCACGGCGTTTCTCGTAAACCTCGAGCAACTCTGCGTAGCGGCCAGTCTGCCGGTACAACCGCTCGAGCGCCGCGAGAGCGCCTTCGTTCTCGCTGTCGGCTTCGTAGACCGCTCGATAAGCGGCGAGGGCTTCGTCGACTTTGCCGACCTCGTCGGTGAGAACGCGCCCTAGTTTCAGCCGCAACATGACCGTGAGGTCGCGATTGCCGTCAGCGTCGGCGGAACCAATCGCGCGGTTGTAGCTCTCGATGAGCTTGTCCCAACCGCTGGTGGCTTTTGCTGCTCGCTCGACGTCACTGCACGCTTGTTCGTCGTGAGGGGCGATCTCGAACGCAGACAAATAGCGATCGAATGCTCGCTGAGGATCTTTGACCTTGCCCTCGTAAAGGGCAGCGACCTCGCGCAAGAGAGCGAGCTTGGTATCAGGATCCTGCTCGTGACCGAGCTTCACTTCGATGACGTTCGCGAGCGACTTCGAGTTGTTCGCTGCGGTGTAGATCGGAATCAGCGCTTCTGCGGCGCGCAGACTGTTGGGCTCGAGTTCGAGCACTTTTTCGTACGCCTTGGCAGCTCGATCGTTCTTCTGTTTCTTGTCCGCCCAGAGTTCGGCGATTTTGAAGAGCAGACCAATCTTCGCTTCGGCGTTGGCCTCTTTCGCTTCTTGCTGTTCGAGGACGCGAATGAACTCGTCCCACTTGCCCGTCTCGGCATAGAACACTTCGAGATCGTCCCAGCGTCCGAGCGCGAGATACTTCTTTTTGAGCGCTTCTTGCGCCTTGCGATCATTGGGATCAAGCGAGAGCAGCGTTCGCCAGGCAGTCACTGCGCCTTCGTCGTTGTTCAGACGATCGCCGTAGATTGTGCCTAGTTTGGTGAAGATCTGAATCTTCTGCGCCGAGTCGTAGGTGACCTCGGCTTGCTTCTCGAGCACCGAGGCGAGCAACTCGAACTCTTTGCTGCGCTCGTACAGTTGGCTCAGCGCGCCAAGTGCTTCGGCGTTCGAGTCATCACTTTGCAAAACCTCTTTCCAGAGGTCGATGCAGACCTCTGGTTTCTTCACGCGCTCGGTCGCAAGCTTGGCAATCTCCAAAAACTTGGCGGCTCGCTGCGGCCCCTGCGGTAGCGCGTCGGCTTCTTTGCGTTGCAGACCGAGGAGCTTTTCCCAGTCGCGACGCTTCTCGTACATTTGACGCAGGTAATCGATCGCCAAACTGTTCTC
>JAYVXK010000951.1:0-12525 GCA_043785265.1 Myxococcales bacterium
TCAGTCAAGACATCGTGTGCATGCGAGCGTGGGGCGTGCCGCGCGAAGTGGTCGAACGAGCGCTCGACGCGCGCTGCAAAACCTACGAAGAGTCGCCCACCTCGCCAGACGCGTGCCCACGCTGGAGCAAGGAACTGGCAGCGATTGCGCCCCCATTCGCGCTGTAACGGTTTTTCGCGGCCTCTCGCTCTGCTAGACAGGCGTCCATGCCTTCGATTTTTCGTCCCGGCCTCTTGGATGGGCAGGTCGCCATCGTCACCGGTGGTGGCAGCGGCATTGGTTTTGTGGCCGCGAAATTGTTCGGCGAGCTTGGCGCAAAGGTGGCCATCTGCGGTCGAAAGATCGACAAGCTCGAGCAAGCCAAGCGAGACCTCGAGCTCGCGAAGGTCAAGGTGTTTGCCGCCGTGTGCGACATTCGCGATGTCGATCAGATCGCTCACTTCGTCGACGCCTCCAAAGAGGCGCTCGGCGAGACCACCATCTTGGTGAACAACGCGGGCGGTCAGTTTCCCACGGCCGCAGAAAATCTCGCGCCCAAAGGTTGGGAGGCGGTCATTCGCAACAACCTCAACGGCACGTTCTTCATGACGCACGCGGTGGCGACCAAGCACATGATCCCTCGTAAAAAAGGGCGGATCGTGAACATCATCGCCAACATCGCTCGCGGTTTTCCCGGCATGGTTCATACGGGTGCAGCGCGCGCGGGCGTCGAGAACATGACCAAGACACTCAGCGTCGAGTGGGCGCACTACAACATTCAGGTCAATGCGATCGCTCCGGGAGTGATTCGATCGACTGGGATGGATCAATACCCGCCGGAGCTCAACGAGATGAGCCGGCAGCGCACACCCGCCAAGCGACTCGGCACATGCGAAGAAGTCGCGGACATGATCGCCTTCCTCGCGAGTGACGCGTCGTCGTTCGTCACGGGCGACACTTGGACCATCGACGGTGGCGCGCATTTGTGGGGCGATACCTGGCTCATCCCCGACGGAACCGAATCGGGCCCCCAGACCATTCCAGGCGTGCGCTGAAAGACCGCTGTGGATCGCGAGGAGCAAGATCGCGGAGACGGCACGTTCGCGCCTCAGGCGCAGCGTGGTCAACACCAGTTGGAGCTACCCAATGTGGCTCCGACTCCGGAAGTCCCGGGACTGCCTCCGCCCGCGCCGCCTGCAGGGCCCGAGAGGCTTCCACGCAAAATCCTGCGTTGGGTCAGGCAATACTTCACTGAAGAGGCCACCACATTCTCGACTGCACTCGTCCCGATGTGCTTTTTGTCGATGGTCCTTTTCACGCGTTGGTTACGGACGAATTTCATCTTTGATGAGCAAGAGGCCTTGCTCGCCAATCCGTATGTGAGAAGCGTCACCGATGCGAAGTCCAAGATCACTTGGATCGACGCATTTCACCGTGATTTTTGGGGTCTTCTGCCTGATCGCAGCATCGGCTCTTATCGGCCCTTGCCTGATCTGGTGTGGCGGTTTCTATGGTTCTTGGGAGCACGCGATCAATCGCCCTTTTTGCACCATTGGGTGAACGTTCTCATTCACGGAATCAATGGCGCATTAATGGTGCTCTTGGCGGGAAAACTCACCAAAGATCGCCAAGTCGCTTGGCTCACAGGCGCGGCCTTCACAGCGTCTGCCGTCTTGACGGAGGCCGTCAGTGGGGTCGTCGGACTCGCAGACGTGCTCGGTGCTCTCGGCGCGATCCTCGCGTTGCTGTCGCTCTTTCTACCGCTCTACTGGATGCCGTTTGCCGTCTTCGGCGCGACGTTGATTGGTCTCTATTCCAAGGAGAGCGCTCTCTGCATCGTGCCGCTCGTACCGTTTGCGGCGCTCTTCTTGTCGCAGGTCACGCACCCCAAGCTGCCCGCGCGCTGGGTGCGCATGATCGTCGCGCTCGCAGCGACCTCTGCGGCATTCGTCCTCTATGTAGAAGCGCGCCGTCGGATGTTTCAGAGCCCCGACGCGCCGGAGTACGCCAAGGCATTGCATGCAGGCAGACCCTTCAGTGACCAGGCGTTTGCCGCTGTTTTACGCTGGTATCATCAACCGTCTCTGCCCAAAGACCCTCTCAACAATCCTCTCGTCGACGCACCGAACATGGCCGTGCGTGTGGGCGGTGCGTTGCGTGTTTGGTTCCGCGGGTTGATGCAGGTGATCTTCCCACTCACTCTTTCGGGTGACTATTCGGCTCCGCAAGAGCCGGTGCCGGCGACGCCGTGGTTCACAGAGAGTGTGCTCGGTCTCGGGGCGATGGTGATCCCTTGGATGCTCGCGCCGATCGTCGGCATTGCCTCATGGTGGAAGTGGCGGCACGCGCGCGCGGCGGATCCAGAACACGATGCGTCGACGAATGTCTTCCCATTGGTCGTCGTGTGCATGATCTGGGTGATCGTCTCTTACTTCCCAGTGTCCAACATTCCCATCTTGCTTCCTACGGTGCGCGCCGAGCGCTTTTGGTACTTCCCAGTCATTGGCGCCAGCATGATTTTGGCGCTTATATTCCGCAGTATGTTGCGCGCGAGCAAGAGACTCCCAGGCCATTGGCGATGGGCGGGTGTGAGTTTCGTTGTCGCGTTCTTCCTATTTCAATCGTTCTCCGCGCGCCGCCACGCCAACGACTACACCAACGATCTTACCTTCTGGGATGCCACACGAAAGGCAGTTCCACGCAGCGCCAAAGCGCACTTGAACTACTCGGTCATGCAAGGCGCGCGCGGCAACCTGGAAGAGCGCAGGCGCGCGAACGCAGTCGCGCTCGAGCTCGCGCCGGACTGGCCGATGGCCAACATCTACCGGGGGGACACTCTGTGTAGAAGGAAGCGACCCTTGGAAGCTTGGCCCTATTACAAACGCGGCTTCGAGCTCGCTCCCAACGATCCGAATCTGATCGCCTTGGCGCTCCAGTGCTTGTGGGACGAGAACGCGCTCAACGGAAACATCACTGCAGAGTTGACCGAGATGGGGCCGAAGTATCCCTCGAGTTGGCTGGATTTCCTGCAGCGCGACACGATCGACAACGGCACCGCGCACGCGGGAGTAGACCCGAAGTACCGGCCGAGAGGGTACAACGAAGGTCCGAAGGGCGATTAGGTCCATGGCGTCTGCACGTAAGAACTTGATCTCTCGTTTGCGGTTCACTGGGTGGACTGGCATCGGCGGCGCAGTCGGCGCGGCGGGGGCGATGTTGCATGGCCTCGTCATCGCGTCCGAGCGCGTGCCGACTCTCGCAAACCGCTTCGCGACTTGGCTCGACCCTGGGCGCGCGACGAAAGTCATGGTGTGGCCAGGCATCCCTGACTCCGAGGTCAGACTGGGCACTGTCCAGTTTGGCGCGTTCATGATGACGCTCGGGTTAGTCGCCACAGTGGTCGCGCTCGTCGTCATCGCGCAGCGTTTCATCGCGCGCCTCTCCGCAGACGTGTCCGCTGGAGTCGCCGCAGCCGTGTTGATCAGTGGAATCGCACGCGCCCGCGCGATCTCGCCATTTGCGGGCAAGGTCGCGATTGCCTGCGCGTTGATCGTCGTCATCACGCTCGCGGCGAATCTCCGCCGTCAACGCCCCGCGCTCATGCATCCGGCCCACGGGCACGCGAGCTTTCTCCTCGCATGCGAGGGAGTTGCGCTGGCGTGGGGTGTCTGGCTGGTTCGCGCCCGCTTTGGATTTCCAGGCGAGCTCGGTCTCGCACTCGCAGCCGCGCTGGCGGTGGCTGGGGCGTTCATCGGTGCGCACGAGTACGACACTCATCGGCAGCGACAGGTTCGCGATCTGGCCATGGCGTGCGCTCCCACACTTGCACTGCCGTTGTTGGCCATGCTGAGAGAGCCGTCTCCCAACTGGCTCTGGGTCGTCGCGCTCGGCACGCTCGCTTTGTATGTCGTCTTGCGGATCGACGTCGACGACGCGGCGACGAAAGCGACCCGCAGACACGCGCCGATTCCCACGATTTTCGTGTCGGTGGTGGCTCCACTATCCATTGGCATGATCTTCATCATCCCTGCGCGTTTTCGGGAGATGACGACGATCAACAGCTACTCGCACGAGGGGATTCACCTCGGATGGATCAACAGCATCACCTTCGGAAAATTCATGATGGCGGATGCGGGCACTGTCTATGGTCCCCTGCGCGAATACACACTGACGGCTCTCGCGGCGATCATGGGGATGAACGCGGAGCACGTCCGCGTCGCGCAGATTCTCGTGAACCTGGTGGGTCTCGGATTCATGCTCGCCGCGAGTTATCGGGTCGTTCGCGGCCGCCTGGCACTGCACTTCGTCGCGCTCGTGCTCTTTGTCGTTCACACGGCGGTGTCGTTCTTTCTCTACTACCGCGACATGATCAGCTTTGGCTGGGCCGACCTGTGGCGTGTTGGCTGGGCCGCGGTCGCGTTGATTGGCGTCGTTCAACTCGTCTCGCTTCGGCCCAAAGAGCGGCGCTCATGGAAGCTGGAACTCCGACCCGTCTTTGCCTGGGGTCTCTTGATGGGGCTCGCTGTGCTGTACAGCCAAGACTTTGGTCTTTGCGGCGTCGGCTCGGTGGGTCTTGCTCTCGGTGCGGACGCGCTTCTTCGTGCGGATGCTCCACTGCGAGAACGCGCCCGCACGATGCTGCGAAACGAATCGGCGTTCGTCGCCGGCACACTGGCGCCTGTCGCGCTCTTCTTCTTGATCTACGCCATCGCCGGACGACTCGGTGCGCTCCTTCACGCGATCCTTTGGACAGGGTTGCTCGCATCGGGAGCGTGGAGCGGTCTCGAATACCCGGTCTCAGCGCAGTCTTTTCTCACCAACGACGCGCTCTCTGGTGTGACCCGAGAAGGACCTGTTCTCGAGTTCATCATGCCGCTGGCTGCATCGGTCGTTGGCATCGTGGTGGTGGTGGCATGCGCGGCTCGTCGTCGGTGGACTGCGCGAACGACGCTGATTTTTGCGCTGACACTCTTCAGCATCACCGCCATGCGACACGCGCTTCTGCGCGCGGAGGTCTACCACTTGCGCAGCGACGGCACGCCGAGCCTCCTTTTGTGGCTCGCGCTGATGGAGGACGCGACCTCGCTTGTGCCCACAGTCAGGCCATTTCGCTTGCGAGTACCGATCGGAGCGTTCGCGGTGCTGGCATTCTTGGTCGCGTGGGGCTGGTGGGGCGACTCGATGTCGCCGCTACAAAAAAAGCTGCGCACGATCGCGTCGGGTGAAGACCAGCCTTCGATCGGCGAGCGCTATCACAACGAAGACATCCCTCGAATGGGTGACATCTTCGTGCCCGCGGACGTTCGCGCCCTGTCGCTTTACGTCCTCAATTCGACGAGCGAGCGCGACACTGTCTTTGCCACGATCGACTTCATTCAAGGTGGCGAATACAACTTTTTCACGGCGCGACGGAATCCAACACGCTTCGACGTGCCGCATGAACTGCTGGTTCGCGCCGATCAAGAAGAAGTCGAGCGCATCCTTCGCGAGGATCCGCCGACCCTCATCATCGGCACCTATTACGGTTTGATTGGCGACCGCGCTGCCGCATACATCCACGAACACTGGGAATCTGTGAATGTGCCGGGCGCCTCGGTTGCGGTCTTCCGATACAAGCCACCGCTCGCGGCTGTCACACCCGCAAAATGAACGGATGCGTGTCGATGTATCGAATCGTCTCGATGATCGACTCCTCGATGGTTCGGCGCGGCGCCCAGCCAAGCGTGCGCAGCCGCGTCGTATCCAGCAAGATTTTGGGCGAGTCGCCCACCCACCCGCGTTCTCCGCCTGCGTACTCGATCACTGGGGTGAGCTTCATCGCATTGCAGATGATGACGATGCTGTCGCTCACCTGAAGCCACTCGGAGTGCCCCACGTTGAAGACATGAATCCCCCCGGGGCCGGTTGAACTCTTGTCGATCGCATGCAGCACACCATCCACCGCGTCAGTCACGTGGAGGTAACTCTTCTTCTGTTTGCCGTTTCCGAGCACGTGCAATGTGGAAGGGTCGGCTTTGAGTCGACGGTAGAAGTCGATGACATGACCGTGCGAGTAGCGCGGACCCACCATCGACACGAATCGGAAGCACCATGTCTCGAATCCGTACCCGAGCGCGTACGAACTCATCAGGCCTTCTGCGGCCAACTTCGACGTCGCATAGAGTGAGGTCTGGATCGGAAAAGGGGCGTCTTCTGGGGTCGGAATCATGGTCGCTTCGCCATAGACCGATCCCGTCGACGCAAACGCCACGCGGTTGCAACCGTGCGCGCGCATGGCCTCGAGCACATTTTGAGTCGCGATGAGATTTTGCTCGGTGCAGAGCCGAGGCGACGCCAAGTTGTCTTTGATGTCTGCGTTGGCCGCAAAATGAAACACGAAGTCGATCCCGCGCATGACTACATCGAGCTTGGGTTGGTCGAGGACGTCGCCCACGACGAAGCGGCACGCTGGATTGTGCGTGGCGAACTGCTCGAAGCCAGTCGAGAGGTTGTCGTAGCTGGTGACGTGCGCGCCCGCAGTGATCAGCATGTCGACCAAGTGACTGCCGACGAAGCCCGCGCCGCCCGTCACCAACACGTTCTTGTTCGTCCAAACGCTCATCGTGCTTTGTGTCCAATCGCGATCAAGTTCTTGCCGACGACGCGACCATTGCGACCATCTGCGAGCCTGCACAGCGGCACGACGAAGCGATCATAAAAACGGCCGCTGCCGTCGCCGACCGTTTCGCGACGCAGCAAGGTGCCGGTGACGAACCATGGCCCGATGCCGAGCAGATCGAAGTAACGCATACGTTCGATCTCGAAGCCCGCATCGATCAGGGCTTTCGAGAGACCGCGCTTGTCGTATCGGCGAACGTGACGAACACGCTTGTCGAGCGCGTTGTAGAGCACTTGCAACGCCGGCACGAAGATCAACATCTTGCCACCCGGCTTGAGCAGTCGATGCAATGATCGCAACACGCTCACGTCGTCTTCGATGTGCTCGAGCACATTCACCATCACGGCCGTGTCGACCGAACCTGGCGCGAGCAATTTCTTGCCGGCATCACTCGCCGCTACTTCGTCCAAGAGGCCCGCGAACGTTTTGACATGGGACTTGTCTGCAAATCGCTTTGCGAGAGCCTCATGAAGATTTTCGGCAGGTTCGATCAAGATCGCTTCATCGGCCTGGTCTACCCATTGCGCCGAAATCGATCCGAGTCCCGCGCCCACCTCCACGACTCGCCCGTGCAAGTGCGGAAGCAACTCGGCCATCAACCACTCTGTGTATCGAGGGAAGCCGTCCGCCACTTCTAGCGTGCGGCTCTCGTAGTCTCTCACGGAGGCTTCGGTGCTCATCGACGATGGCGATACCATCGTGCACGCAGGTTCGCCAACAGCGCTGATGCTAGAAGGCCCACTTCTTCTTCAGATAGTCGTCCATCGTTTGGCGTTCGGTGGGTGTGAGCGCTCGCTGAAAGACAATGAGCGCAGCGAAATCGCCCTTGAAAAGCGGGTCGGCTCCCACATTGCTCTTGCCGATGAGGTTCGACTGTCGCGTGAGATTGTCTGGGACGAGCACAGCCGAACTCGCGACCAAAGCACCATTCTTGTAGAGCGTGGCTTGAGCCGTCGTCCCAGCGTTGCCCCCTGCTTCGACTACCGACAACTCTTGCCATGCGTCGTCTGTGATCGCACTGGCAGCGCCGACATTCGGACCCGGCGAGCTGCCTGGGTACACCTGGTACATGAGAACGTCTTGTCCGTTCGGCCAGTACCGCACAAAAAGGATCGAGCTCGTGAGCGTGCCGTAGTTGGCGGCGAAGTCGAAGAACCGCGCTGCGAGGTTGGCTGGATGCGCGGTGACGGCAGGCTTGGTGACGACGAACGCGCTCAAGCCTTGCGTGAAGTCAGCGAAGCCTCCAGGCAAAGACAAATACCGAGTTCCATCGAAGCGAACCACGGGTCGACCATTGAGACCATTGAGTACCGAGAGCGGCTGCGATGGCAAGTCGGATTGAGTCGCGTCGTTGCCGAAGGAAGATTGATCCTTCCACTGCGCGACCGCTCCTGGTTTGACCCCAAGATCACCTTCGAGCCACACGAGCGCGCCCGGGATTGCGGGCAATGTGCTCGCGTCGAGCCCTGAGTCGAACGACGCGTCGATCTTCGCGTCTGCTTGAGCGTCCAACGGCGGAGTGGTGTTGTCGGGCAGCGCGTCTGCCGATGCATCCATGGTGGTCTGCGATTCGCCGCCGCACGCAACGAGAACGATCAAAAAGCCAAGACTAAGACGATGAGTCATCATTGCTTAGCAATAAGGTAGTTCGATCGTGTTGCCAACCCGCTTCTTGGGTCCCCGCAGAACCTAAGATTCGCTGCCAAGATCTAGTTTCGTCGTGCCGGAAGAGTTGTCGACACACCAATCACTGATGTCATACTGTCTTGGCGAGCGAGAACGACCTGCGGCGCGATTGACTTGAAGACCTCGCACGATTCGCGTCTTCAGAGCATCATTCGTTCCTTAGCCTTGCTTACGGAGAGTAAATGGTCGGACTGCAAAAGCGAATGGCTTGGGGCGTCTGCGTGGTCGTGTTGGCCGCAGCATGTGGCGCGGAAGTGGCCATAGCGCCTACTGACGCAGGTGTTCGTGACGCGGGAGCAGAAGCGTGCACCGAGCCCGATGCGGCCTCCTTAGGTTGCGTATGGGATGACTGCATACCTAAGGACAGCGGCACTGGAGCGCCAGTCGACGCGGCAGCGTATGGCGACAACCACCCGGTCGTGCTCGTCGATAACTTGAAATTGCCGCGCGCCATCGCGCTCGACAGGGACCATGTCTATTGGGTAGACGCACCGGACACCGGCTCGGGCAAACCAATTCATGGCTCCGTTCAGCGTCGGCCCAAGGCGAGTTGCGGTGACACGACGCCGATCACTCTCGCGACAGGCGTCGTAGCCGGAACTCTCGCGGTCGACGACAAGAACGCATACTTCGCCACCGACAATGGCATCGTCGCGTGCGCGACGAGCGGCTGCGGTGATAAACCCACAACACTTGCAGCAGGCCAACTGACGCAGATCGCCAGCGATGGCACCAACGTCATCTGGACCGACGGCGCAGCAATCATGAAATGCGCCGCGAGTGGTTGCGCCGGTAGTCCCACCATTGTCGCGACGAGCACGGTGCGCGCTTTCGCGATTGCTGGCGGTAGTGTCTTTTGGACTGACGGCAAAGCGGTACTGACGTGTCCCATCGTCGGCTGCGGTGGCGCGCCAACGACATTCGCCATGGCGGGTGCACCGCCCCTTGGAGCGACGTCTGTCGAGACGTTTGGGATCTTGGCGAACTCCACCAAAGTCGTCTGGCTCGAAAAAACTCTGGGCGGTTTCAACCTTACTTCTGATGAGCAGCAGAAGGTCAAGATGTGTAGCCTTAGCGGCTGCAACGGGGCCACCACCATTCTCCCGTCCTCGCCCATTTCCTTCCCGTTCCTGCTGAACGCGATCAGCGACACCCACTACTACGCGTCCGCATCGCGATGCACGCTGACGCCCCTTCCCAACGTACAAGGTGAGGGTTGCGCGTACCCGCGTGGACTCGTGTACCAGGAGGGAATCAGCGACCTCGCGGTCGACGAAACAAGTGTCTATTGGACAGAGACTCTCACGAGCCCGGATGGGACGGGCACTCCTCCGTATGTGGGGCGCGTGATGGGTGTTCGCCCGAAGTGAGCAGGCGACGGCGCGAATCATTTTCGATGGCCTGAGTTCACCTCGACGCCCGCGCGTCTTCACGTCATACTGCGTTCCTTAGCTTTGCTTACGGAGAGTGATGGTCAGACCGCAAAAACGAGTAGGTTGGGGGCTTGTTGCCGTGTCTGCAGCCGTATTGGCCGCAGTCGGAATTGGGTCTCCCTGTGAGGGTCTCATCGAGCCATCCGATGAGCGCGATGCAGCGCGGGTCGATGACGGCGACAGTAGCGCTGACACCAGTGCGCAGATCCGTGACAGTGGCCGTGCAGAGGCATCCCCGTTCTCCCTGTCGTCTTGCTCCCCTGCGGCACTTCGGCCTTCGAGCGATCCGAACGCGGCACTGTGCTCGCCTCTGGCCGCTGGCTTCGGCGACTTCGCGCCGCTCTACGCCAACTTCTACACGCCACCTACCTTTCGCACGGACGGGCGCGATGCCTATTTCGTCGACACGGCTAACCAGATCATCCGAGTCCCTGGCGACGGTGGACCGCTGACGGTCTTCGGGCCGATTGGGACGCTGACTTTTTCGAACGACGATAGCGGCGCAGACGGCAGCGTTTTGACGCCGACGGGCGGACTGGGAAGCTTGGTTGGGATGGATGACCGGTTTCTCTATCTCCAGTCAGGTTACCTCTTGCCCGACGCTGGCTGTTGCACGCCAGACGGCTCTACCGGAATGACCGCGCTCATTGCATGGCCGACCTCCAACAAAGACCAGCTGCGCGCGACGCCGTTGAAGACACTTCTCGGCCCCGTGGTGCCCTGCGGCACCAGCGGAAACGACGTGCTCGGCTCGCAGATGGCTTACGGACCGCCATCGACGAAGTTCGTAGTGAATGACTTCGACCCCGAACACAGCACTCCGCCCGGTGTCGTTGCGTCTGCTCCTCCGCCGGCCGCGCTCGATGGGGCTGCATTGCAATGGGAGTTTTTCGACGCGGACGACACCTACGTCTATGCATCCGCGATGGGGCTCTACGACGCCCCCTTGGGCCGCATTGCTCGCGGCGGCAAAGTGATGGATACCTTCTCCCCAGGCGCGCGCGCGTTTGGTCCGTCGAACGTCATCCTCAGCGGCGCATATCTGTACTTCGTTCGCGAGGCGAATGTCTTCACGTCCTCGCAGAAGACCTTCTTCTCCAGGATCAGGAAGGATTTCTCTGGGTCGATGGAAGACCTCGAGCAGCCACTCGACCTCAGCGCCGCCTCGCCATGGGCGGTCGATTCCACGAATCTCTACTACGCCGCGGCCAACAAGGTGCGTCGTGTGCCGCTCGATTACAGCGCACCGAGCGATCTACCCATTAATGCACGAGGCCTCGCGGTCTCGCACGAGTGCCTCTGGTGGCTCAACGATCAAGGCGTATTTCGCGCTCCAAAGGGCAAGTGATGAACACCTTCCCTCGCCGCATTGGCTGGGCTCTCTGTTGCGCGATGGCCACTTGCTACTGGTCAGACGGCAAACCTGATCCGGTTCTTTTGGATCCGGCTTCCTTGTCGAGCGCGCCGATCCGACGCCTCACGAACGCCGAGTACAACAACACAGTTCGTGATCTGCTCGGTGACACCACGCAGCCTGCGAACGCGTTTCCGATCGACGTTCCGTCAGATGGCCTCATCGATGACGCGCGCTCACAGAGCACTTCGCCCACGCAGGAAGGTCACTATCTCGAAGCCGCGCAGCTTCTCGCGCGCACCGCCAATGCGAAGTTCGATCAGTGGATGGCGTGCACGGCAGGCGAAGTACCTCGCGATTGCGCGCAGCGTTTCGTCAAGAGGTTCGGGAGGCGTGCGTGGCGGCGGCCGCTCTCTCCAGACGAATCGCTCCGGTTGATGACGGTGTACGACGCGGCGCCTGATGCGACACGCGGACTCGAGCGGGTCGTCGCGAGTCTCTTGATCTCTCCGAATTTTCTTTATCGTCCCGAGCTCGACGCAGCGACGACCACGACGACGCTCGGTCCCTACGAGATCGCGACGCGACTCAGTTACTTCTTGTGGGGGACGGCACCTGATGACGGGTTGCTCGATGTCGCAGAGCAGGGTGGCCTGTCGGACACCGAGCAGGTCAAGAAGGTCGCTCGAAAAATGTTGGAGGATCCGCGCGCGCACGACGGTCTGCGTACGATCGTCACCGCGTGGCTTGGCCTCAATGATTTTGCCAGCCATGGGGCGATGGGCAACGATCCTTCCGAACTCACCAAGACGGTGAGAGCGTCGATGGGACAAGAGACATCTCGCTTCGTCGATTGGGTCCTCTGGGAGTCGGATGGGCGCCTCGCGACTCTGCTCACTGCTCCACAAACCTTCCTAGATGCGTCTCTCGCCCCTCTCTATGGACTCCCAGCGCCCACCGGCGTCGGACTCACACCGACGCAACTCGACCCCGCGCAGCGCAGTGGGGTGTTGACGCAGCCAAGTCTTCTTTGGCTCAACGGCAGCCCAGCCCCCATTTTACGCGGCAAATTCGTGAGAGAACGCTTGCTGTGTCAACCCATGCCGAATCCACCGCCCAACATTCCGCCTCCACCCCCCTTCCAACCGGGACAAACGACGAGGCA
The DNA here is from genome assembly GCA_043785265.1 of Myxococcales bacterium. Lineage (GTDB taxonomy): Bacteria > Myxococcota_A > Polyangia > Polyangiales > Polyangiaceae > JANYHY01. Next base: position 12,276 of record JAYVXK010000951.1, read on the forward strand.
ACGCTTCGCGTCTCACAGCACCAATCCGGCGTGCAGAGGTTGTCACTCGCAGATGGACCCCATCGGTTTTGGTTTTGAGAGCTACGACTCGATCGGGAGATTCCGGACGATGGATCAAGGTCAGCCTGTCGACGCGAGCGGGGAACTCACAGGCACGGACAACGACGGCAAGTTCGTGGGCGTGCCCGATCTCGCCAAGCGCTTGGCCGCGAGCGACACAGTCCGCATGTGCGTCGTCAAACAATTCTTT
>JAYVXK010000952.1:0-3946 GCA_043785265.1 Myxococcales bacterium
CGCGAAACTTGCGCACGGCACGCGCCGCCGCCATCACGTCTCGATCGAGCTTACGCAAATCCAAGGTTCACCCGTGAATCGTCGCGCGCACACCTTTGCGCGTCAGCTCTGTCACCACGGTCGCTTCGAGCTCCGCCAATTGCGAAAAGCGCGTGCGCGCGATCGATTCGTCGCCCACCACCTCGATCGCCATGTCGAAAAACGTCCGGTAGTGCCGAGCCTCGGATGCGAACAGCTCCGCGTAAAAACCATGGAGCTCGTGAGATGCCGTGTTTTCGAGGGTCGCGGCGAGCAGCTTGAACCGTTCGGCGCTGCGCGCTTCGATCAAGGCGCCGACCAGCAAACGGTCCGCGACACCCAACACACGGTCGCGCGGACGGGGATCCCAGGGGAGTTTTTGCGCGCGAGTGCGGAGCGTGGAGGCGTAGTCGTCGACTGGAGGAGGACCGAGCACCTCACCGCGTCGCTCGAGTTGCTGCACCACGCAGCGAAAGTGTTCGATCTCTTCTTGTGCGAGATCGGTCAGGCGCATGACTGCATTTGTACTGAGCAGATCGGGCAAGCCACCATAACGTGCGACGAGAGACATCGCGTTCGAAGCTGCCTTCATCTCGCAGTGCGCGTGGTCGACCAGCAGGCCCCCGAGATCGCTCATGGCGATTTGGCTCCACGAGGGATCGGACGCGACGAGCAGGCCGAGCATCCACGCATGATTAGCACGACAATTAGGCTTTCTGTGCGGCCCGCGAGCGTGCTCCCTTCGCGCCGCCCAACGCAGCGAAGGCTGTCGCGAGGACGAGCACGATGAGCGGTGGCCAAGAGATGCCCGCTGATGCGAACGCGAGCAACACAGCTACGAGCCCGGCCATCAAACCAGCGAGCGCCGCTTCGCGAGTGCCCGTGCGATCACCAAAACGACCCACGAGATAGCCTGCCCCAAACGCTGCGATGCCAAGTGCGAGCGCGTGAGGAACCGCCATCGCCACGATCTCGTGCGTGCGTTCAGAGGATGACAACTCGTAGAAGTGATCAGCCGCTTCCGCTGGAGTGGACGAGGGTGGCAATCGCGACAGTCGACTCGACGCCGCTTGCGCGAGGAGTGCGAGCGGCAGCCATGCTCCAAAGACAGCGCAAGTGCCGAAGCCAACCCAATGCCACGGAGGGCGCGGCTCTTCTTCGTCTGCGGCGGTCGCGTTGATCACGGGCAACTTTCGCTTCGCCATCGCGAGTGCAGTCTACGCGCTGTAAAGCCGGAGCGCGCTTTGATAGAGGACTGCCATGCGCGCGAATCCTCTCGATCCCACGTTGTGCACCAGTCACACGGACATTCGCGTTCGCTTTTGCGAGACCGACTTGATGGGGATCGTGCATCACGCCAACTACCTCGCGTACTTCGAAGAGGGGCGCGTGGATTGGCTGCGCAAACGAAACGTGACCTATGCGCTGTGGGCGCAACGCGGCGTGCACTTGCCTGTCGTCGAGGCGCACACACGCTACCGCGCGCCACTCGCGTTCGACGACATCGTCCGAATCGAAACACGCCTCTCCGAATTGAAGAGCCACTCGGTTCGCTTCGAGTATCGAGCGGAGAAAGACGGCATCGTGTTGGCCGAAGCTTTTACGCGCCTGGCGTGCGTGGGAGCCGATCACAAACTGCGCACCATCCCTGAAGATCTCGTCAGCGAGCTGGTGCTCGGCGAGCGCGCCAAGTAGATTGCCATTCGATGCGCAAAACAGCGCTATTTTTCGTCTTGCTGGTGGGTTGCCACAAGGCATCGGGCAAACTCGAAGGCCACTGGGTCGGTCAAAAGGCGACGGGCGTTGCGCCTGCTGAGCAAGAGGCCGCGAACCGCTTCGCTGCCGAGACCGCGCTCGACTTCAAAGGCACCACGGTCGTCGTGAAGACCGAGCACGAAAAGCAGACTGGGCACTATCGCGTCGTGCGCGAAGACAAAGACACTGTCGTTCTCGTCACCGAAGAGGGCGACGAAGAGCAGACGCTCACGCTCGAGGGCGACAAGACACTCAAGTGGACCATCGAGAAAGACAAGACGATCATCTTTGCGAAACAGCAGTGATGCTGCGAGTGGCTAAATTGCGGCGCGGCGTGCGTCACGGCGACTGAGTGCGGCGCGGATCCATCGAGGCAGCACGTCTTCTATGGCGACTCCCTCGCTGTCCAAGTCCCGGGTCGCACGTGCGATGAGAGCGGCCTGCCCAAAACTCAAAAGTGCATACGCTTGCGTGAGACCAAGCAGGACGAGCAACGCGCCAAGGTCATCGCGCCCGTAGTACTCCGATCGCGCGTACGCGATGCTCGCGAAGATGCCTCCTGCGATGCACACGACGCTAATGAGGACGTTGAGTTGCACACTCCAGCGTGCGGCGCTTCGTGCTTTGCCGATCGATTCGGGTGTGCCCTTGAGCAGGTGAACGCCAGCGGCCCAGAGTCGCGCGGCGATGATCAAACCAGGAATGGAGATGAGGCCGACACCCATCGCCATGAGCCCAACGAGGCCGAGCAAAATCCCAGGGATGAACATCTGTCCCATGAAGAAGCTGCTGAGCGCTGCCCATCGCACGAGCGCCGGTGCGCGTTGAGTGTGTCCAGGAATGACGCGGGCACCTCGGTAGGGTGCCGCGCGAACCGTGACGCGTTCGAGTGGAAGCCCAGCCCAAAACACGCGAAATCGACGCTCCAGCACCCAGAACGGCAGAAGGGCCGTCGCGATGGGCACCGTCAAGGCCAGCAAGAGTGTGAGCATCTCAGTCGAATCCATCTTGTGTTGACCACGCCGCGTAGCGGACGTGCCGTCAGGGCCTTTCCCAGAGAAGCATACGCACGAGGACGTCAGATGCTTTCACGCGACTGCGATCAGATGCGATATGACCAGAAAACGCATGGAAAAAGAGACTTCCAATCGTGTCGACGCCACAGCCCGAGCGGCTCACGAACAGTCGGGCGGACGCAAACCCAGTGTAGGCGTGGTGCTTGGCAGCGGATTGGGCGCCTTTGCAGACACCCTCGTCGGCGCGAAGATTCCTTACGCAAACTTGCCGAACATGCCGACGTCGAGTGTCGTTGGCCATGCGGGCAATCTCTGTTTCGGTGATGTCGCGGGCGTGAGTGTCGTGTGCATGCAGGGCCGCGTGCACTACTACGAAGGTCACTCAATCGACTCGGTCGTCCACGGGGTACGCACGATGGCGCGCCTCGGCGTGCGCACTGTGCTCATCACGAATGCTGCTGGTGGTGTGGAGCCTTCTTGGAGCGCAGGCGATCTCATGATGATCACCGATCATCTCAATCTCGCATGCAGCTCACCGCTCATGGGACCCAATGATGCGGCGCTGGGCACACGCTTTCCAGACATGAGCGATGCGTATGATCTGGCCCTCCGCGAGGCCCTCGTCGAGATCGCGAAAGACGCGAAAATACCGCTGCGCGAAGGCGTTTACGCTTGGCTGACTGGACCCTCCTATGAAACGCCCGCAGAGGTTCGCATGGTCCGCGGGTTGGGAGCGCAAGCGGTTGGCATGAGCACCGTGCCGGAGGTCGTCGCGCTTAGGCACATGGGCGTGCGCGTGGGGGCGCTGTCGTGCATTACGAATCTGGCAGCAGGGATCACCAAAAACAAACTCGATCATCGTGAAGTCGAAGAGACCGCGCGCCGCAAACGAGACGAGCTTCTGCGGCTCTTGAGCGGTTGGATCGCGCGAGCGGGAGCACCATGAGCGACACCATCGTCAACGAGACACTGCTCGGCAAGTTGATCGCCGAAGCGAGACGCGCGCGCGCAAACGCGTATGCGCCTTATTCCAGCTACCGCGTGGGTGCGGCCATCCTCACCGCGAAAGGTGCAATCTACACGGGTTGCAACGTGGAGAACGCATCGTACGGCGCGTGCTTGTGCGCCGAACGAAGCGCCATCGCTCACATGGTCGC
>JAYVXK010000953.1:0-12500 GCA_043785265.1 Myxococcales bacterium
TGTCCGGCGCCGAAGGCGTTCGCTCGCCGACGCCTCGCTCGCAGCTTGCCGTCAGCGCCGCGCCCGTGACGACGACCGCGTGAAACAGCCTCCCCGGCGAACTCTTCATCGCCTCCAACGCTAGCGGAGGATCGTCACTGCCGCCAGGTCCCATCCCAAACTCGACTCCCCCCGCCGAATTCGAGACCATAGAACTCGATCGACCGTTCGACGCTCGCGACGTCGGCGTCATGCCTCGAAGCGAACGTGTTCTTCATCGAATCTTGCCGTCGTTCAGCGACAGCGAGACGTGTTTGCCGTTCGCGAGGTTTTTCTTTGATCCTGTTGCCGTGGCCTTATTCGTTTGGTGGCGTCGTGTTGGGGATCGTTGGGTTCATCTCTCAGGTCGCGTCGGCGCCCGTTCTCGTGGGAAGTGACGGAGTCGGTTACAGCATGTTTTTCCGCAGACTGGATGCGAGTCTTCCTTCCCATGACCGGCAAGCGGCCGTGCGAGGTCTTCCCACTCAACGGCTGGATGGTGATGTGCGAAACCTACTGGCAGTACTCGCGGATTCAACCGCGGACCCGCAACTGAGGCGGTGTTTCCAAGAGACCGCGAAGCGCAAGGATGACGCTTGACGTTTTCTCGCATGGTCTGGGTTGCGGCAGATCGGAGAGGCGAGGTCGCGCCCCGAGTGAATGCCAACTCTTCAAAGCGTCGGCGGTTCAATCAGTGCGGCGCATCCGCCTGCCTGCGAATCAAAACGCTCGGGTCAGGGTCGAAGCGTCTCGACGATCGCCGTATAGGTGTTGCCCTGGCCAGGACCGCCGCCGATGGCATAGAGAACGCCGCCCAGGAAGCCGAGGCCCAGTCCATGCCGCGCCGTCGGCATGGGAGTTTCGGTGGTCCATCGCCCTGACGACACATCGTAGACCTCGTGCGCCGAGAAGGTGCCTGGCGGTGGAAGGTTCCAGTCTTCCCCTCCGACCACATGGCATGATGACCCAATCGCCACGGCGCCAAGCCCACCGCGTGCCGTTGGCATATCCGGGAGCTGAGTCCAGTGATCAGTTAGCGGGTCGTATTGCTCCGCCGCCGCTTGCGTCTTGTCCTTCGCGTTGGGAAGGCTCGACCAACCACCGACGACGATCATCGTACCGTTGACGGCACATGATGCGAGGTGCTCGCGTGCGGTCGGCATGTTGCTCTTGGTCGTCCATTGATCGGCTGCGATGTCGTAGACATCGAGTTGCGAGAACGCTGGAAGTCCTTCGTTGGGTGCGCCACCCGTCACGAAGATGCGACCGTCGATCGCCTGAGCGGTGGCGGCGCCTCGCGCGACTGGAGGGGGAGCGAGCTTTCGCCACGTCGTGCCCTCGAGCACATAGGCGACGCCAATCGGCAAAAACGGCGAGTTCTGTCCAAGGATGCCGTCAAAACCGCCGAGGACGTAGATCGCATCCTTCCACACGGCGACCGTCAGGTGATGCTTCGGAGCGTCCGCAGGAAGGTCCGGTCCTGGCGTCCAGGTTTGCGTGTTGGGATCGAAGATGTCGATGCGGCGACTCGGCTTGGCCGTGCTCATGTCACCTTCGATTCCGGTGATGCCGCCGATGAAGTAGACGCGCCCATTCGCGGTCGCGCCGTACGCCTCGAACCGCGCGATCGGAAGTGCCGTGCCGGCGCTCCACTTCGCAGCCGGCTTCATGTCGCTCTTCGACCCGCACGCGCTGAGTAGGGCAAGCGCGACGGACACAAGCAAGAATGGTCTCACGGCGAGAAGCTTAGCTGACTCGCCACTGGGAACCAGTGGAACGTCGTTTTGGCTCGACAGCGGGCGTAAGCGAATTCAACGCTGTTTGTCGAATGGACGTGTGCGTTGGCGTTGTCAGGCCGCGTGGTCGCCGAGAGTGAGTCGCCGACACCGGACAGTGATACGGTGCCCTCCGCCGTGCAGGTCGATCGCGAACGTTTCCTGCTGCTCGCAGCGGCTCTTGCGGCGTGTCACCAAGCGTCTCGCCAGAGCGTGGTCCAACCTGCGCCGCAAGACTCCGCGCCTGTCGCGGTGCAGGCCGCACCTGACGCGCGCGCACCCGCTCCTCGGCCGCCTACCTTCTGCGAATCGCTCATCCAGCAGAACGAGGCGGTCCTCGCTAAGCCGAATGGGTCATGCCCTGACTATCCCGCTCAAGAACAGACCGCGCGCGCAGAATTGGTCAACCAAGCGACCGACTCACTTTTTCGCTATTGCCACGAGGGGAAGGGCGTTTGGGCTGTCGTCGTAGTCTCGGTCGACCTGGATGACGCACCGACCGGCGAATCGTCAGGTTGCGGATGGCGAGCAAGCTACGAACTCATTTATGTACGTGACTCTGCCGCGACGCCGGTGAAATCCGCGCCACGAGATTGGGACCACCACCCGAACTCCACGCGTGAATCCGGTGCAGATGCCGTGTTCGACTACGACGGCGATGGGAAGGACGAACTCTTGCTCTCGACGCGGTCTTGGTGGAACGGCGGCGGCGGTGACTCCACACTGGAGGTGCTTCGCGCAGACGAAAGCGCCGTCAAAAAGTTCGACGTCCGCTTTCACTACGACGCGACTGTCGACGCCGACCGAGATGGGCGACCCGACTTGGTCACCAGCAACTACTTCGCGACCACGTGCGAGGGCATGGACGCCATTCCGGTCAACGGCGCCTCGATTCTCTGGCACTCTCTTCCCAATGGCATGTTCTCGTCGAGTGACGAAGTGGCGCGCCAGTGGGGCCTTTGGCAATGCCCGGCGATCGCGGCCCCCTCGACCGGAGACTCGGGCTACGACGGCTGCGCGCTCGAGTTGTCGTGTCAGCGCATATGGGGAAGGTCTTCGAGTGCGATCCTCAAGGGCGCGCCCTCGATCACTTCATGTGCGAACTCCTGCATCGACAAGGCAAAAGCCACGGAGATCATTTCTGCACCACTGCCCTACAAGCCGCTGAACGTCGACACGCCCAGTCCCCTTCCTCTTCGAGGTAAGTGAGCGTGAGGCCTCTCACCCTCCGTACGGCGATCGTCGCGGTCGCTCTCGCGCAAGCATGCGGAGGCGCACCGCTGGCCTCGAAGCCGGCGCTCGTGGCACCGTTGCCTGCGCCGCAGCGCGCGCAATGGGTATTGTCGCTGCCCGCCGTCTACCGAGGGAGCCTCGACCTGGGCAGTGATCTGGGTGTGCTCTGGGTAGGGATGCATGGGCGACGCACCGTGATCAAGCCTGACGGCACGAGCGTAGAGGCCCCCACGCTTGCTCTTGGTAGTCTCGTCGGCGCGCTCAGAGTCGACTCTCGATTCGCGTTCGTCGCCGACAACGGAGACGGTCTACACGAGTGACGATCCGCTTGGACCACTCGGGCTGCCTCGCAAAGATCCCAAGTTCGAAGGCGAAGTCATTGCGGTCGGGCGATCTTCCATTTTCGCGATCACCACCGTGGGTCATCGATTCATCCGCAGTCAGGATCTGGGCGCCACTTGGCAATCTGTCGACTACGCGGATCGAACCTGGGGGAAAGTGTCATCGATCGCGATCGACAGCGCGGGCAATGGTTTGCTCGTCCACCTGCCCAAGCGATTGTTCGTCACCCACGATGACGGCGCGACCTGGAAGCCCATGGCTTTCTCCGGTATGGAGCGGGGTCGTGCCGTGCGCGATGGGGAAGGCCATGTTTTCTACGACGATGGGGTCTCCGGCTCTCCGACCGCCAAGCTCGTCGGAAACGCTCTCGTCCTCACCAGCCAACGCCCCGCTCCACTGCCTACACACCCGATCGCACCTTCGTCTGGGCGGCGTTTCCACGTAACCACGCTGGTCGCAGGGGATCACGTCATCGACGTGCAGGACATCAGGACCGTCCTCGAACGCGCGTTCAATTTTCAATCCACGAAAATGGGAGATAGCGCGGGTCTGCCGATCGCGCACCCGGAGATCGTCGGTGAGGCGGTATCACAGGCAATCGGGGGCTGGGGCAACACGCTTCTGTACCTACGCAACGACGCAAACGCGATGCACGACGGCGGTCAGGCCGCGGGTAGAACGAGCACGGTGTTCTGGAGTTCCGACTTCGGCGTGACCTGGAGCCAGGACGCCACGCTGGAAGGAAGCGCGCCCGATCGCGTCGCGGTCGGTCCGAAGGGATGGGCATTCATCAACCCGCTCGTCGGCCCCGACGCGGCGTCGACCTATCCGAAGGTGAGACCTGCGGATGCGACGGTATTCGAAGATGTTCCCATGTTTCTCACCTTCCCATACTTCGTTTTCGACGAGCGCCGTGACGTCGTGTACGCGATTGCGCCGCCCGATGTGTTTGCGTCACCGTTGAGCAAGAACGAGTTCGGACGCACGCAGATGAGGGTGGTGGGAACCCTCGAAAGCGGGTCAGTCGACGACGACGGAACACTACGGGTGTTTGCGCACGAGGAAGGTACGGAAGGCTGGTCGGTGTACTCGCGTGACGCGACTGGAAATAACCTTCCCATGGAGTTTCTCCCCCTCGACCATGACACTGTCGAGCATGTCGACGATGTGTCGTTTGCGGGTGCGCACGGCTTGCTACTTGCCAATGACCGCGCATGGGAGACCGCGAACGGCGGCGTGAGTTGGGTTCGCGTCGCGCACGACGGCGGACGACTCGCGTCCTGTTCGTCCGTGGGATGCTGGATCGACGGCGACGCGCGCGTCGGTTGGGATCTGCCTGCTTTTGCGGCCCAAGAGCTGCGAACGACTGCGGTTCGTCCGAGGCCAAAACCCAAACCCGACGACGAGTCGCCGCCCGTCCCGTCTCGCATGGCGCTCGCGTGCAAGGTCTCGGGGTTTCTTCGCGATGATGGATCTACCCAGCGGCTGCAGCTGCCGTCGGGCACGACCCTGAATGTTCTCAGGGTGGGCACCCGCTGGGTTTTGGTCGACTCGAAGTTCGGCCCGTTGTCGCGCGTGATGTGGTCTGACGATGATGGCAATACGTGGACAAACCAGGCTTGGGAGCTCGACGACGATCAGAGCGCCGTTAGCCCTATCCTGCTGGGTGGCAAAGCACTCATCCCACTCCCGCGCAGAGACAACGATCCGACACTGTTCGGTATGGCGCTTTTTCCCATCGATACCGCCCCGCCAGTCGAGCCCCCAGCGCCAGTCTTGATTGACCTCGACTCGGTCAATGAGACCTGCACCGGCGCCATCGGATCGTTGCGCATGACATTGCCCGTGCCGTCACAACCGGGTGGCGTCGTCGTGCAGGTCGACGGGAAGAAAGGCGCCACCACGCTCGCGGCCACGAAACGCCTCGTCCATGGACTCGCCAATGGGAAGACGTGCACGTCTGCATACGAACTCACGAGCGACCACCAAGTCGCGATCATCTATTCAGGTGCTGCGGGTTGGTCCGGCTGGCGCTTCCGACGGTCCGAGAACCAAGACACTTCTCTGCTGACCGCAGACCCTATTTCTTGCCATCCGCAGCCTGACTAGAAAGCGCCGCGATGACATACGGTAAGCTTCAGACATGCTGATGAGATTGTTTTGCGTCCACGCGTCGACAGCGCTCCTGTTGTCGACCTCGTTCGCTCTGGGCAACGAGCCACTTCGGATCACAGTTCGTCACGACTCCTATGAATCAGGCGCCGCCGCGCAAGTCGTGCATTTTGGCGCATTGGGAGAACCACTGGCGTACATCGATTGGCTTTGTGTCGAGACGTCCTCCGACCTCGGCGAGTCTCTGATGGTCGACCTGCGCGATCTTGCTGCGATGGGAGACGAAGGTCAGCGCGTGGGACACTTCGTATCGGCGAGCGGCAACACGCATTCGTTCCGCGCCTTCCACCACCGCGAACGGGAAGGTCGGGTGTTCCAGTATTGCGCACACATTCGCCCCAACGAGTGGTCGACCGACACTGTGCGGTTCGTCGCGGACGGCGAGACGCACCGCCTCGCGAGGCTCGATTTTGCCTGGAAGGGAGACACGGCAGGGTGCGTGTCCAAGTCTGGCGAGCCCGCCGAATGCGGCTCACTCACACCCAATGTCGTCGGGTTCACGTATGGTCCTTCCGCGCTCTCCTATTGGTCGCTGGGCCTCGGTCGTGCGCAATCGTCTTACCTCGGCGAAGATGGAAATGTCATCGGACGCGGGGCAGTGAGACTTCGGCTGTCGGCCTATTTGCCGCTTCTGTATTTAGCCATAGGTAGTACCAAGACCCTCGCCACATCAGTGGAAGCTGGCTTTGCGATACCGCTCACACTCGCATCCACGCCGTCCGTCGCAGGCGGTAGTTTGATGGGGCTGGGGTTTGGTCCCTACTGGGCATCCTGCTTGGTGTTGCGCTCGACGGTCGCGCCGCGCATCTGCGCAGGCGTGGAGGTCGACGGTGTGCTCGAAGGCTCGTCGAAAGGCGGCACACTCGACGAGATCGCGCCTCACGTCGCCGTCAGCTGGTTTTTGAGCGTGGGCCTCGGCGCTCACTGACTGCGGATCCGCGGACGGCCGCCGCGTGGGAGACTCGTGTCGCGCCGATGGCGGATCAGACCTTCCCGATCAGGCGGTCGTGCAATGTGTCGTGAAGGCTTTCAATGCGTTACTTGGCTGGGCTGGCCGACTGTGGACCATGGTCATTTCGTCACGAAGATCGCCGCGAGGTCACCCGCTGCGCGTTCGAGCTTCTGTACTCCCAGCCCGTCGTGTAGCTTGTTCGCATGCGCCATCTCGTCCGAATTTCGATCTTCACGTTGGCGGGTGTAGCGCTGGTCGGCACACCCAAGGCGCTCGCTGGCGAAGGAAAGACGTGCATCGACTGCGAGGATCACTCTTCCACGACCACGCCCACCACGCCGAGCACTCCGCCAGCGACCACGCCAGGTTCGTCTTCCAGCTCGACCTCCACGACGTCTTCCAGCTCGACCTCCACGACGGACGACTCATCATCATCATCAGACGATGACGACAGCTCTTCGTCTTCCTCTTCCTCTTCCGGCTCCTCCATGTTCGAGCCGCACTACACAGAGGCGAACTCCGATCCCGCGCCGCCGCCGTCTGCCTGGAATGATCCGAGTCAATCGGTCTACGTCAGCTTCGACATGCCTTCGGGAGACAATCACATGCTGGTGAGCTTCGCCAACCGCGAGCCTTCGGCGCAGGAGCTAGGCGCCGAGGCGGATGATGCAGACAACGCGAGTTCGTATCGATCGCAGCAGCAAAACAACCTCGCCTTTGGAGATGAGCCTCCGCCACCAACCTCGAACAATGTCGGCTTCGCGCCCGTGACAGTCAGCGCGCCAGTCGCGCCCGCGAACGTGGCCACGGTGCCCGATACGTCGAGCGACCCACCCACGCCACCGAGCACGACTGCGCCCGCGTTGGCATCCCCACCTACACCTCACGCGCTGGACATTGCCAACACCGTGTTGCCCGCCATGCAGGATCAGCTGGTCAACAGCTGGGCCGCGGGCCAGCAAAGAGCCGGGGGAAAAGTCCTCATCGCAGTAGCGGATCAAACGGGCTCTGCGGCGAGCGGGGATGCGGACGCTCGGACCGTCGATGCGATATCAGCGCCGACCGAGGAAGCCGCACGCAACTTGTTTGGGCCGGTCGCTTGGCTCGCGAATACCAACGCAGCCATGGAGCAAGCGCCGCAGCACGTGAGAGAGTGGTTCGACGGTCGCGTTCAGGCGTTGAAAGACAGCGGGACTCGCGTGTACATGCAAGTCCTCCGCGCGTTCTCTTCGTCGGCGCCTGCGCCGACCGACGACAACGACGATTGCGGTGCGCCCGGAGGATCGTGTCGGCGTTGAACCGCTGGCTCTCGAAGCTTCCATTCCTCTTCGCCGCCATCGCTTGCGCCGCTTGCGGCAAGCCCGATCCGAACGCGCCCAACATGAAGCGCATCTACAAGATCGAGCCGCTGACTTACCCACACTCCGACGACGCCAACAAGGAGTTCGCGGCCTGCGCGCCAGGGGTCGTGCTCGTCCCACATGGCGGTGGCGTCGTGGTCGCCGGATACAACGGTTGGTTGATAGAGCCGCAGGGTGCGCCGATCACGAGCGTCGCTTGCGACGAGGCGGGCGATCTCTTTTTCTTGCAGGACGGCAAGCTGAAGACTCGTCATCGCAACGGGCCAGCGGACGAAATCTTCCTACCGCCTGGCGACTATCAAATTCTCGCGACCGTCGATCCCATCGTGTGGCTCTATGGAACGCTCGACGATCATCGCGGCGTGATTTTTCATTACGAAAAGAAGGATGGTCTGCGCCTGGTCTACGCAGGAGACAAGGCAGTTCAATCGGCCGCGGTCATCGGAACGACCGGCATTTCGGCGGTGATTGGGGAAGATCTCTATGCATGGCGCGGTGGACCAACACCCACCGACGAAGGGAGAGTCGGAGAGGCGGTCGACGGACTTGCGGTGGGGACGGACGGCTCGGTGTTCTTTTCGGGACCGAAAGGAGTCGTGCGTGTTCACTCGTTTTCGCAAGGCAATGTCGAGAGAGTCGCAGCCACCATCCACGGGCCGCTGCGCCTCCGAGGAGACGTGCTCTACGTGATGTGGCGCGAGACCTCCGCGGTGTTGCGCTTTCAACCCCGCGTCGTCGACACCAATCCACCCAAGAAGTCCGGCGGCGGGTTCTTCGATGGTCCGGCATCCCGTCGAAGCGAGAGTATGGATATCCAACTTGGATATGTCGGGATCTCCGATGTTGCCCCTATTTCGATAAGCAATGGCACGGTCTTCAGCTCGGTCGTCTTGGGCAATACTGCCACCTATCACGGCGTCAGTGTCGGCCTCGGCATGCTCACGATGTTCTCTCGATACCTGGTAGGTGGTCCTCGTCTAGGCATGCTCTTCGGGGACGTACCGATCGTGAAGGCGACTCCGAAGGACTCTGGAGCTGGTGTGGTGCAACCCTCTGCGAGCATCTTCATATTCCAAGCCGCCCTTCCCATTGGCTTTCGCATTCCGCTGGGCTGGTTTTCGCTCAGCGGAGGCAACGGCATCGAGGCGAACCTGACGCACGTCACTGTCTCGAAGGACTCGTTCGGAACTACCTCCGGCGAGTCCGCCAATGGACTGTTCTTTCCCACGTGGGGTCGCCTCGAGTTCGAGCCTACGTGCGGGATCGGCCTCTACGGCGAGGGCGGATATTCGTACAGCTTGCTGGGGGACGCACCGAGTCACTACACGTTTGGTGCGGGACTCGAGCTGCGCATGGCGGTAACGTGCCGCCGCCCTCGGTGAGTCGCACCCTGCGCCGCCGTTGTTCCATTGGCCGTCTTGGCCACCGACGGTTTGGCGGGTGACCATCAGAGGTCTACAGGCGCCCGAGAACGTGCGAAGCTGCCACCTCATGAGACGCCATTGGGGGAGCGCGGTCGCGGTCGCGGCGCTCGTCGCGTGCCAGGGAGGCGAGGCTTGGACGCCGGTGAAGCAGCGCGACACCGTGGACGATCCGCAGCAAGTGCGGCCCAACTACGGCAACGCGAAGACGCACACGTGGTGGCCGCTCGCGGAGCCCGAGGTCGCGGCGCTCGAGCACGTCGACCAAGCCCGGAGTGGAGAGATGTACTCGCTGCTCGCGTTCGCACTGGTCGCGTCTGGGGATCACAGTGATTCGGCGAGCTACGCGTCCGCGCAAGAGCGGATCGAGAAGTTCATCGCAGAGTTGAAGCCGACCATGGACGCGGCGGACGATTGGCACAAAGGCTACGAGCTCAATCGCGCGATGCACCGCGTGTTCTTCAACGCCGAGAAGACGGACTTGGCCGGATACGAGTTGAATCAGGCGCACCTGACGGGCATCTTCGAGACTGGCAAATACAACTGCATTAGCTCGGCGCTGCTCTATGCAGTATTGGCGCGCGGGTTCTCGATTCCGGTGCGTGGCGTGTTGGTGCCCACACACGCGTTTATCGAGATCGGCGAGCCGGGCAAGAAGATCCTCGAGGTCGAGACGACGTCGAACACCGGCTTCGATTGGGTGCACGACGAGCGTTTCTACAAAGAGGGCGCTGCGAACTGGTCGTCCAGCCGCGGGCTGCGCCCCGTGACGCTCGACGACTATCAGCATCGCGAGATCTTGCCACCCCATCGCCTCGTCGCTCACGCGATGCTCGACGCTCGCGCAGGCAACGGCGACGCCGATCGCAGTCGGCTCTCCGAGCTCGCGGCCGTGCTCGCCCCCGAGGATCCCGAGGCTCAGAAGTTCGCGCTTGGCAGCTACATCAACGAGGCCAACGACCTCTACGAGAAGAAGGCGTGGCGGACGATCGTGAAGCTCTTCGACACAGTCGGTCCGAACCTCGGCAAGCTCAGCGTGCCGACCTCCGACACTGAGACCGCGCAGCGGATGTGTTGGGTGCACTACTATCACGCGCAGGCGCTCGTCATCGTCGCGCGCCCGGCGGATGCGATCACGACCATGGACGAAGGCCTCAAGTGCCTGGACCCGAAGTTTCCGGACTATGAGAAGTTACACAAGAACCTCTTGTGGGTCTTGATGGACCAGCTCTTGGAGATGATGCACGAGAAGAATTACGCAGCAGCGATCGAGCTCATTCGCCCGCGCTTCGCGCTGTGCAAGGCCGACACGCAGTGCGCCGAGAACCTCGGGATCATCTATCAAAATCAGGCCGTCAAACACGAGAACAACGGCGATTGGCGAGCCGCGAGGGCCGCGTTGCAAGAGTGCGTGAAGCTGCTGCCCGATGTGAAGCTCTGCTCCGACGAACTCAGAGACCTCGAATCACGTCACGCTCGGTGATCGTTCAGAAGTGATGGCGGCTCTCGAGGTCGGCGAGTCGCTCCGTGCAGGTCGCGTCCCCTTCGAGCGCTTGCAGGCAGTCTTGTAGCGTCTTGCGAGCGCCTTGCCAGTCGCCGACGTTCTCGAACGAGTTCGCCCAATTGTAATAGATGATCTCTGCATCGTAGACGCAGTCCTTGCTCGCCTTGCATTGATCCAGATGCTGCGTGAGAAAGTCCGAGGCGCCCTGATAATTCGATTGATTCATCAAATCGATCATCGGGTTCAACTCGTAGGGAAAGTCGCCTTTCTTGGGGTTCGTAGGTCCGTGATCGGTCGATGGAGAGGACGCGGGGTTCGCGTCGGTTCCGCGCGCGCCGCCGCAAGCCGCCAAGAACAACAATGCAGTGAGGGTTCGCACGCGCCCAGAGTAGCGCCAGTCGCCGCAGACGTCAGCTACCGCGCTGTCGCACTCTCCTTGACGGAGTGCACCGTCCTCGCAGACCATCACGCGATCCATGCGCAATTTCGTTCGCGATTGTTCTCTCGTGAAGTCTGCTGTTCTGGCGCTCGTTCTTGCGTGCGCGTGTCATGCGGACATTGCTCCACCGAATACAGGACCGAGTCCGACTCCCACTTCTGATCCGATGCCGACGCCGATGCCCACGCCTCTTCCCACTCCGGCTCCGACTCCGACTCCAAGTGCTTCGACTACAAAGCTCGATCCCGCGAGTGTGCCCTTCGACGTGCCTGCTCATTACAAGACCGGCGCAGTTGGCAAAGCTGGAGGCGTGACGTTCACGCTGCGCATGTTGCCCAAGCTGATGGTCTCGGGGCCAGTACCCGAGATCGAGCAGTTACAGATCGACGTGAGCCGAGGGACCGATCACCAATCTCTTGTCGTCGACACACGCAACAAGCGCGCTGAATGGGGCGGAGTCGTTTTCGAGTTCGGCTATGCGGACGTCTACCACGACGACATCGAGCTCACTCTGCGGAAGAAGTAGCCGGTACCAACTACTGGTTGTGGTGGCGAAATACTCATGCGACGGTCATGCAACCCTCAAGTATCGGTGATGGAGTCCACCGACCTTGGGAAGACTCACGATCTTCCCATCACTCGGCGGCTGCGAACGCCTTCACGAATGAGGCGGCCGGGGACATGTCGATTCAACCGAATTCGCCCGTGTTGGCGATTCCGGGGTTCGTGCCGACCAAGTTCACCGATGTGGGGATCCAGCACTGAGTGACCCTGCGGTCGTCAGTTCGGATTCGGGTCTGCCGGCAGATACGTCAAGTATGCTGCGGTCTGGTTGGGCACGCCAAACCCCACGGTGCAGCCGTTGAGCGAGAGCCCATTTTCCACGAAGCCTGCTGCCACGCCGAGGGCGTTGGGACTATTGACGACTGCCAAGTACGAGTTGCCGTTTCCGGCGAAGTACAATTTGTGATCGGGCGCGAGCTTGGACGCGGCGAGGTTGGTGCCGCCGAGCATGGTCTCGACATTCGTGGTGAGGTCGTACTGGTACGCCACGCCTTTGAACCCCGAAGTGCCGCGCACGTAATAGATCTTCGTACCGTCCTCCGAGAACGAAGCGTGGAAACCGAGATCGCCCGTGACGAGCTTCTTGATCCCGCTGAGTTTGCCCGTGGCTCGGTCTATCGTCGCAGTGGCGATTTGCCCATTGGTGCCGAGCGAGTTGATCGCGAGCACGACGTGGTCGTAGTCGTACGAGTGATTGATCGCCGAGAAGTACACCGTGC
>JAYVXK010000954.1:0-3939 GCA_043785265.1 Myxococcales bacterium
TAGTCTACCCTTAAGACGTCCCTTTGGCCGCGCCCTTCAAACTTGCCGCTCTCGTCGTCGTTGCACTCGCGGCGACAGGTCTTGCGATCGCGTGCCTGCCCGATCTCGTGGTGCTCCCTCCGCCGCCTCCCAAGTGCGGCGACGGCCTCGTCGACCTCGATCAGGGAGAAATGTGCGACCCCGGAGACGCGGGGCCGGCGAGCGCAGGTTGTACCGCGAACTGCACGATGGATTGTGACGGCGGGTTCGTCGATCCGAAGTCGGGCCATTGCTACTACTGGGGAACATCAGCCACATCGAAGGACTTCGCAGAACACTTCTGCGGAGCGCCATCGTCGAAGAGTCACGTGGTGACGTTCGCGAGCGTGGATGAACTCACGCTCGTCGCGGCACAATCGCAAGGCCCGAAGATGCGAGGTGCACCCGATGCGGCCGCAGGTTTTACCGCGTGGAGCGCCTTGCAACTCGCGTTGCCTCTCAACTCACCGGGTACGCCGAGATACAACAACGATGGGGAGACTGGCTGGAGTCGCGATTGCCCTGGATGCTGGGCGCGGATCGACGACATCGACGCGGGCGTATTTCCACCGCGCAACGATGGCGGAGCGACGGGTGAGTGCGCGACATGGTCGAAGTTCACGAAGCTTCCGTGGTTTACGTCCGTGTGCGATCTGGGCAACTTGGTTCGACCCGTGCTCTGCGAGCGCGAGCCAGCGGGCGACTTCAGCCGGCCCTGCGCGGACGGCACGTGCATCAACGTGGTCTACACATTCAAGCAGAAGTCGTACGTCCTCGTGCAGACACCAGCGACCGCGGATCTGGCTGAAAATAGCTGCCAACGACTCGGCGGCCGACTTGTCGTGTTTGGGTCGCACGAAGAACGCGAAGAAGTTCTTTCGGCTGCCGAACGCCGGCTCGTCGGGGGCGAGGCCTGGATTGGTCTCTCTCGTGAATCGGGGTTCGCATCATGGCGCTGGGACGACCAGAGCGACATCTCCAAGTACCCCTTGCCGTGGGCAGATCTCGAACCACGCGCGACGGACGCGGCTCGCGCTTGGATCGCAATCGACAAGACTCGCTACGACACCCGCCTCGCTCACGCCGACGACGACGCCTTGGCTCTACGCCCCTACATCTGCGAACGCTGATGGCAAGGCGTTAGAGTTTGGAGGTTTTGTCGACGACTTTTTGTTTGAGGTAGGGGTAGCCCTGGCCTGGAGTCGTTAGATATTTGTGGAAGGCGTCGTAGTAGTTTTTTACGAGACTCGAGCGCTCGGTCACGATGTCGATGACGCGGTAGCTACCCGCGGCGTTTTCGAGGACGTAGTCGATGAACACCGAGGGTTCGCGCGTGTCTGTTTTGCTCTTCGCCTCTGTGTGAACTTGAATGTCCGAACCAACATTGCCGGAACCCGTGTAGTTGATGGCGTAGTTGAGTGTGCGGTTGAGGTTCTTCTTGTAGTTCTTCTGTACGAGCGTCTTGATGAGCCCGGAGATCTCGATGCGCTGGTCCGCCGAGAGGTCATGCGTCCAATGGTCGGTGCAGCCTGCAACCGGACAAGGCTCGCCAAACGTGCGCTTCACGAGCGCGTCGTAGTCGATCATCGAATCGAGAGTGGCTGAGATCTGCGTGTCTTTGGTGCTGGAATCAGGCTGGCGAAGGAGCCCCTCGAGCTTGGTGTGTTGTGATTTCACGTAGTCGTCCGGCGTTTGCGCGATGGCGGCTGCAGACGATGCGAGGGCAACTGAGAATGCGACAACAGTCAGAGGGAGTGAACGGATCTTCATGCTCTTGCCTATTCGACGGGAAATCACCGCAACAATTCACGGTTCCATATCAGATGGTGCAAGGGTAGGGCCAGTTGCGGGCGACTCCCAAGTTCCACGCAACTTCATGGCTGAGTTCGAGGGCGTGGTGGAGGCAGGCTGGCCTTCAAGCCCGTCACGTCCCGGCTGAGCACGACGCGAAACGATGCGCCACCAGCGAGCTCGCTGACGACATCGATCGATGCGCCGAAGCGAGCGTGGTCGTCGATGATGCGTTTGACGACCGCGAGACCGATGCCAGTTCCGTGAGAACGCGTCGTAAAAAAACCCTCGAAGATGCGAGCCTTCGCGTCACCCGAAACACCAGGTCCTTGATCGTCGACCGCAAGAGTCACGTCATCAGCCGTTGCGTCCACGCGCACGGTCACGGTGCTGTTTGGGTTCGACGATTGAATCGCGTTGCGCACGAGATTCCAAACGACCTGTCTCATCTGAGCACCATCACACTTCGCGCGCACGCCACCTTCTGGACCGATGTACACGACCTTGATCGATCCCGTGGCGCTCGCCGAACTGGCAAGAGCCACTACGTCGTGCGCGATTTCAGCCACATCCACAGCTTCTGCTTTCGCTTTGCGCGGCTTCGATAGGTCGATCATGTCGCCTACGAGGTCGTTCAGACGGGTGGCTTCGCGCAAGATGATGTCGCAGAGCTGCTTGTCTTCGCTCTCGAGTTCCGTCGACTCCCTCAAGAGCTCGACCGACCCTTTGATCGAGCCGAGAGGATTTCGAATTTCGTGAGCCAGCCACGCCGCGACACGACCCAGCTCTGCGAGTCGCTCGGCGTCCGTGTAGCGCTGAGTCGCGAGAGCCAGCGCCCCGCCCGTCGTGCGCAAACGCTCAGCGAGATAGCTCGCGAGCACGGTCACGACGACGATGCCCATGCCGTTGGTCAGGATTGGATAGGTCAGATCGCCGGTCGCATAGGCCAAGCTCGTGGAGAATTGGTCCATCGGCGGGTGGAGTTTGCCGACTGCGAACGCAAGGCACATCAAGCCATACAGCAGCCCTCCGATCGCCGCAGAAAAGACGGCTCCGCGCAGACCCACGAGAATTGCGCCGACGAGGACGGTCAGACCATAAAACGATGTCGCGCCGCTCGATGCGCCACCCGACACGTAGACAATCGCAGTCCACAAACACTGATCCATGAACAACTGCGCGAACGCGAGCTGTCGCAGTTTTTTTCCCGAGCGCAGTACGAGGGTTTGCGCCGCGGCGACCGCGTAGGCAAGACCGATCGTGATGTAGACGATGCGGAGTGTCTGCGGATACTCCGTGAGCTTGCCACGCAGATAGAAAAAAAACGTGACGCCCAAGAGCGCAGTGAGCACCACCAGTCGGAGCGCGGTGACCCACGACAAGCGTCGGCGCAGGCCGTCGTCGATGAACTCGATGCGTGTGTTCGCCTGCCACGACACGGCGCGAGTCAGTCCGCCTTGATCTTGCCGGCCAGCGAGAAGATGGGGAGGTACATCGCGATGAGCACGGTGCCTACGGTCGATCCGATGAAGACCATCATGACGGGCTCGATCAGACTGGTCATCGCAGAGACAGCCACGTCGACTTCTTCTTCGTAAAAATCGGCGATCTTGTTGAGCATGGTGTCGAGGGCGCCGGTCTGTTCGCCGACGCCGATCATCTGCACGACCATCGGCGGGAACACCCCGGTCTGCGTGAGCGGTTCGGCCATGTTTTTTCCTTCGCTGATGCGCAGACGCGTGTACATGATCGCTTCTTCGATGATCACGTTTCCGGCTGTTTTTGCGACGATTTCAAGTGCATCGAGGATGGCGACGCCGCTCGTGAGCAACGTGCCGAGCGTGCGCGTGAACCGGGCGACCGCGATCTTTTTCAAGACGGGGCCCATGATCGGCAGACGCAAGAGCAGGCGATGAAAGAAGCGTTTTCCCTTGGGCTGCCGATAGAAAAAACTCACCAAGCCGATGACGATCGCCAAGAGCACGATGATGTACGGCAAGTTGTGGACGAACGTCTCCGACACTCCGATGACGATCTGCGTGAGCACGGGCATGTCGTCTTTGGAGCCGAGGTCTTTGAAGATGTTTTTGAACGACGGAATGACCCAGCCGAGCAACACACCCAGCACCG
>JAYVXK010000955.1:0-3934 GCA_043785265.1 Myxococcales bacterium
CTGGTTACTCGTGCCTGACGCACTGATCTTTTTCGGAAACGGACTGACTACGCCGTTTTTTCAACTCTATTTCAGCGCTCGATTCGGACTGACGCCGGCATCGATCGGCTCCGCTTATGCCATCATGATGTTGATGGGCGCTCTCGCTCATCTCGCGTCGCCATGGTTGGCTCGGCGCTTCGGGGTGGGAGGGATCGTGGTGGGCAGTCAGGTGCTCTCACTTCCACTCTTCGCGGGCCTCTTGCTCGCCTCTTCGCCACCGCTTGCGCTTGTGTCGTTCGTCCTCAGACAGGCCGTGCTCAATGTGTCGTTGCCTCAGTATTCGAACTGGATTCACAGCACGGTTCCGCCACAACAATCGGACTCTGTTGCCGCGAGTCGCATGCTCGTGCAGTCGGTAGCCTGGGCAAGTGCGAACTTCGTGGCGGGACCCCTTCTCGCGTGGCGTGCTGACTTCTCGGCGGTTATTGGAGCAACCATGATCGTGCAGCTACTCGCCATCGTCATGACAGGTTTTGTGCTCAAGCGAGCCGCGAACTTGTTGCACACGGCTTGGTAGCGCGGTTGGCGGTCAGTGCACCAACGTCTGCGCGCGTCGCAAGATCTCCTGAGCGGTTGCGGTGTCGTCCGACTGGATGGCGACCGCAAAACCAGTGCTTGTCGCAGTGACGTGAGCGGAAGCTCCATTGACAACCAGCGGACACGAAGGCATCTCCGGCACCACGTGGCCGAGCGCAGCGTTTCGTGCGAGGTGACAGTCCACCAGTCTTTGTAGCCACGGAGCCGTCATGCTGGGAATCGCGCGGAAGGTCACGACCGCTCCTACCATTCGGCCACCCGAACTCTTGGTCGTCGTGGTGTTGGCCGTGAGCGGTTCGACACTGCTGATGTCTTCGCGGTGCTCGAATGGACTCATGTCTCGGTCTGCTTCGGAAATGCCAACGCAAGTCTTGGCTTCTGCGTCACGCAATGCTTGCGAAGCGGCGCGGTGATCGACTGCCATCTTGTGGTGCTTGTCTGCCTCGTCGAGATGAGCCGCGGTCGGATTGCTAAGGGAAGTCCAACACCCCGCTCCCGTGTCGTCCGCTCGACCTCTTGCCGCACACTCCGAGTGATCGCCCGACGCTTTTGGATCGTACTGTACCGCATGAGCGTGGGCCAGTTGGTCATGCTCATTGGCTGCAGCTTCGTGGTCGGTTGCGCTCATGTCGTGCGGCTGCGCCCCAGGCGTCGAGGCACATGCGGCACCGAGTGCAAGAATGATAGGTAGAGCAACCACGCGGAGGGACGATCTCATGGCCGCTCGCTAGTGCAAGCCAAGCGCCATCAAGTCGGACACCACAAGAGCGCAAAACGCGCCATTTGCGGCTGCACATTATGCGTTTCGATGCGGCGTCTGCGCCACATGCGGCAGTCCTGACTCGAAACTGCGTGTCTTGGAAGTTAGGGTTTCTTGAAGCGGATCGCGATCCCGCGCACGTGAGTCGGCTTGCCTTCACCGTCGCCGTGCTCGAACTGGATGTCCGAGACCACGTCAGCGCCCATCTCACGCGCGCGACGCAGCAGCTCGGTTTCGCCGTCGTCTTCTTTGCCCATCTCTGCGACGACATCGATGTTGCCCAGGGTGTCGAACGGGCGCCCCTTGATCAGGTCGTTGCATCGAACTGCAATGCCCGACAGGTGCGTGGGCTCTTCGCCTGGTTCGCCGTGGTGGAAGGCAACGTTGATTACGGCGGGGGCGCCCAGCTTGGCGGCCTTGCGTTTGAGAACTTCCAGTGCCTGATCTTCGGTTTTGACTGGCATGTGAATGTCTACCAAGCCGAGCACTTCGGATGCGCACCCGAGCTGGTCATTTTGCATCACCTTCACCGACCGGAAGGCTGGGTCGAGACTGGTGTCTGCCATGATGGCGCGGTCTTCGGCGACTTCGTCATCGTCGCCCTTCGCGTCTTTCGAGTTCTCTGCGGAAGAGGGATCAGGCGACGGAGGCGCTGTCGGAAACGATGCGCTGCGTGCAGCGGGGTCGCAAGCGGCGAGAAACAACATGGCAGCAAATGGCATGAAACAACGCATGGGAGACCTCGTGGTGACTAACGGCCTACGGGATAGGGAACTGCCTGGATGAATCGGACCGCGAGCCCTGAGAGATGCGTGGGCTCGCCGCTCGCTTCGCCGTGATGAAACTCGACACCGACCACCGCATCGGCGCCCATCTCCGCCGCGCGCTTACGGAGCACGTCGAGCGCGGCATCCTGACTGCCGACGGCCACATGCGCGTCGACGATCCCCACGACCTGAGTCGGGCGGTCCATGTGAGTCGACTGCATGACGAGCACACGCGTTGGATCGCCATGGGAAGGTGGAGCATTCGCGGGCGCGTTCGACACGACCTCCTTGCCATCGGACGCAAAGATGGTCGTCGAGTAGTTTTGCGAGTAGTTCAGCGCAGTCTGCGGATGGTACTCAGGGTGGTACTCGTTGCCGCACGCAGAGAGCGAGAGAGTGAGTGCAATGAAGGAGAGCCGGAGGTGGACCACGCAGGACCGCTCTTCAACTCGCGTGCCATCCAGTCTGCGTATCGTTCCTCGCGAGAACCGCAACTCTGGAGGCGCACCAAGCGACTTGGCGATCCCAACACACCCCCAGCCTTCGCGGCATTACGTCTCGCCTGACTTCGAGCACGGGTTCGGAACTCGTAAGCGAAGCCGGCAGCGAATCGCGGACACCACGTGAAGTGGCCAGAAAAAGCCCGTTTTGGCGCACCGATTCCCAACAGGCGAACGCGCGGTTCATCACGCGGTCGCTGGCACGCAAAGTGGAAAGGAAGAAGTTCATGCGCACCATCGTCGCCTTCTTCATCGCTGCATCTCTGGTCGCCTGCGGAAACAGCTACCACCCTGAATATCACCCGGTCACGGCAACGACTGTGAACCAGAACTACTCATCGCCCGTGTATGTTGGCGGTGGCGCGCCACGCCCGGTCGTCGTCACACCGCAACCGTCCCAGCAGTCGCCGATCGTGATCGACGCGATCACACCCGACCCGCCCCCAGGGTTCTTCGATCACTGAGTCGCCGGGTCTCCGCACCCCCATCCGTCTCCGCACCCGCACCGGTCCCCGCACCCGCACCCGTCCCAGTTCCCGTTCCCCGCCCGCACCCGTTCTAGCTGGCTGGGTCGCGGGTGAAATAGAATCCCGAGTACGCGGGAATCGATCGTTTGCGGTCGAATAGGATCCGACATCCGTGCTCTGGATTCAGCCAGCTATCGACCAGTCGGTAGCCGCTCGCTTCGAGTGTCTGGACGACATCGCTACGCTGGAAGATCGTATACGCGTGAATGCTGACCCCCGTGTCTTGGAGAGTCACAAATCCAGCCGAATCATGACACGGAGTCTTGTTGATGATCACGTGTCGAGGGGGCGATCGCATGGACTGAAGCCGACCGAGGACCTGGTCGGCTTCGAGATATTGCAACGCGCCGCTTGCGAAGAAAACATCGCAGCCATCGGCGTCCTCGAGCTTCTCGGTGAAGGCGAGTGACCGCGCGCCACGCTCCACCGCGAGCGCGCGCCCCGACCGAACGACTTCGCCCACGTCACACACAGTCCACTGGCGCGGGGTGTTCTGAAGAAATCTTGCGAACCCGTAGTGGTGCAAGCCGACATGTCCGCCGAAATCGAATACGTGCGTCTCGGTGGTCGTGATTCGATTGAGCCAATACATGGCTGGGTAGTCGGCTGGATAAACGCGATCCAATCGCTCTCTGTAGAAGCTTGCGAGTTCTGCGTTGTCATATCCAACCAGTTTGTCTCTGGGCACTTCAGCGAGCGCCTTCTCGAAAGACGTGTACACGCCAAAGAATCGCTGCGTCTCACCACGATCTCGTTCGATGCGCCAGTGCACCCGCGCGACGAGAGGAGACGAACCCAGTT
>JAYVXK010000956.1:0-3932 GCA_043785265.1 Myxococcales bacterium
CGCAAGTTTGATCGATGCGCTCCTCACCAAGAAGAGCCCAGTCAACATCGCTGCCGCCGTGCCGTTCGTGCTTCAAGACCCCGCGGTGGATGTTTATCACCCGGTGCTCAGTGTGTTGCAGTCGGACATCGATCACGTAGACCCGCTAAATCATGCCGCCGCGATGGCCTACGTGCCGACGGCGCCCGGGTTTTCCAAGAATGTGTTCCAGGCTTATGCGCAGGGAGACGCCTACTCGCCACCCGTCACTGAGTTGACGTATGCGATCGCCGCGGGCTTCGCGCTCGTTGCGCCGCCCGTCTCGGTCACCTCGCCCGACAAAGGTCTGATGACCTTTGGACCCAAGGCAGCGCCGTTCGGATCCAATCTTTTGGACGGTGCCACGCCGATCACCGCGGTCGTGCGCGAGTACGCACCCAATAACTTCGACGGACACTTCGTCGCGTACAAAGACGCGGACGCCAAAAAAGACGTCGACCACTTTCTCGCCGACGCCGTGCGTGGTGTCGCGCCCAAGGTCGGCCGCTGATCTGCTAGGTTTGCCTGATGGAAAATGGCGGCAAGCGCACCGACGATCGCGTCACGATCAACAAAGAGTTCGAGTCATTCGACGCATTCATTCAAGAATACGTAACGAACATCTCGCGCACGGGTGTGTTCATCAAGTCGCAAACGCCGCTCGCCGTGGGCACCAAAGTGAACCTGCGATTCACTGTCATCATGGATGACATCGAGACCATCGAAGGCATCGGCGAAGTCGTGCGCGTCGAGAAAGACGGAATGGGCGTCGTCTTTCGCGAGCTCGAAGGTCACTCGAAGAACTTGATCGACAAGCTGCTCACTCGCGCGTGACAAAAAGAAAAACGGCCCGCGCCAACGCAGCGCGAGCCGTAATTCGAGCCGTATTTCTGATCAGTGAGAGTGTGTCGCTGCTGCAAAGCGCTTCGACGCGTCTGCCCAGTTGACCACACTCCACCAAGCCGCGACGTAGTCAGCGCGTCGGTTCTGGTACTTCAAGTAGTAGGCGTGCTCCCAAGCGTCGCAGATGAGCAACGGCGCTGAGCCGATGAACGATGCGTTCTGGTGGTTGAGCAACGACAGTGTGATCAGTCGCTTGCCGAGCGGTTCCCACGCGAGTAGTCCCCAGCCGGAGCCTTCGACACTCACGGTCGCCGCGGTCAGCTCTTTTTTGAAGTTATCGAACGAGCCGAAGTCTCTTTTGATCTGCTCTGCGAGCGCGCCCGTGGGCTCTCCGCCGCCGCCTTTGCCAGCAGGCGCCATGTTCTCCCAGTATTGAACGTGATTCGCGTGACCGGCACCGTGAAAGGCAACGAGCCGCTCGTAGTGCTGGAGAAGCGCAAAGTCGCCGCTTTTGCGGGCTTCTTCGATCTTGCTGAGCGCGGTGTTGAGGCCGTCGACATAACCCTTGTGGTGTTTGTCGTGGTGAAACTCGAGGGTCGCCTTGTCGATGTGTGGCTCGAGTGAATCATAGGGGTAGGGCAGGGCGGGCAGTTCGTAGGCCATGTTTTGTCCTTGTTCGATGTCGGGGAAGAGCGCGGAGAGTACGAAGGCGCGGCGCTGTTCACAAGCGTCGCGGACGCTTCCGCTTTTGCTTTTTGGATTTGGATGCCATCGGTTGCGGCTCTGCCGCAGGGCCGAGATAACCCTCGACGTAACGCCGAGCCAGCACTTTGGTCTCTTGCAAGATGAGGCCGTATTGAGCCGCATCGGGCGTTCGCGCGGCGTAGAGCAACATTCCGCTGAGCGCTTCGATGACGATGCTCGCCACGAGCCCCCGCTTGGCTTTGGGCAGATGCGGCGCTTGTCGGGCAAAAATGGCTTCGGTCCGTCGTGCCATTTCTGCGTTCAGCGCGACGCCCGCTTCCAAAAAGACGCGAGACATTTGCAGATTGAGCAACACCGCACGAAAACTGACGGACTCTCGATCGAGCGCCGCGAACGCGTCGATCGCAAAATCGAGGAGCTCGTGCCACGGACGCGACAGCGCCTCTTCGGTCGTGAACGATTCGAACAAGGCGCGCACGTCGTCGAGGTAGCGACTGCCGATCGCTTCGAAGAGCGCATGCTTGTTTGGGAAGAATTGGTAGATCGAACCCACTGACGTTCCTGCGCGTTCGGCGATGCTCTCGGTCGTTGCGGCGTCAAAACCGTGCTCGGCGAACTCGTGCGCCGCAGCGTCGAGGATGCGCGTTACCCGCTCTTTGCTTCGGGCCTGAGTGGGAATGCGGCGCGAGGCTGGCGAATTGGACACGGCACACGAGTAAACGCTCCTGCGAGCCTTGACAAGAACATGAGTAATCCTTCACATTGCTAAACCTGATGCAAACCTCACATTCCACGCTTCACACTGCGTCTCCTCCCTCCGCGCGAGCGCTCCATCTCCCGCCTGGCCCCAGCGGGATCCCCTTCGCTGGCAGCGCGTTCGATGCGCTTCGCGACCCGATCGACATGTTCACGCGTGGCACGGAGGAGCACGGCGACATCGTCTTCTTCCGTCTGCTCAACCTTCGCTATGTGCTCCTAAACGATCCCGACGCGATTCGTCGCGTGTTGCTCGACAATGCAAAGGGCTACGTCAAGAGCCGCAATTATGCTGGTTTGCGCGTGTTGCTCGGCGGCGGTCTGCTCACGAGTGAGGGTGAGCAGTGGCGTCGTCAGCGCAAACTCGCGCAGCCCGCGTTTCATCGCGAGAAACTGGCGAGCTTCGTCGACTCGATGGTCGGGTGCACTGCCGACTTGCTCGAGCGCTGGAAGACTCGCGGCGACGAGCCGTTCGACGCGCACCTCGAGATGAACCGACTCACGTTCCGAATCGTCGGCATGACGCTGCTCTCCAAAGACCTCGAGGGCGAAGCCCAGACGATCGGCGAGGCGTTGAGTATCGCCATCAAGTGGGCGAACGACCACGTCGAGACACTCGTTCGCATCCCGCCGTCGTGGCCCACACCCGCGAACGTGCGCATGCGCCGCGCAAAAAAGAAGTTCGACGACTTGATGTACGGCCTCATCGCGGAGCGACGAGCCTCCGCGCCGAAAGCAGATCTGCTCAGCATGTTGATGGACGCCAAAGACGAAACGGGCGCCGCAATGACCGACGAACACTTGCGTGACGAGCTGCTCACACTGGTGGTGGCTGGCCACGAGACCACTGCAAATGCGCTGTCGTTTGCGATCTACCTGTTGTCGAAGCACCCCGCTGTGTTTCGCAAAGTGCAGAGCGAAGTTCTCCGCGCATTGGGCGGACGCGCGCCTACCCTGGCCGATTTGCCGAAACTCTCCTACGTGTCGATGGTCGTCGAAGAGACGATGCGCTTGTATCCACCCGCGTGGGCGTTCGAGCGAGAAGCGTTGGTGCAGGACGAAGTCGCGGGATTCTCGATCCCCAAGGACACACTGGTTGGCGTGAGTCCGTTCATCCTTCATCGAAACCCGCGCATTTGGGAAAACCCACTGGGCTTTGACCCAGAGCGTTTTTCGCCCGAGCAAAAAGAGAAACGTCACAAGTTTGCTTATCTCCCCTTTGGGGGTGGTCCGCGCACGTGCATTGGCAATGCGTTCGCCCTCATGGAGATGACCATCGTGGTCGCGATGATGTCGCAAGCGGTGCAGCTCGATCTGGTGCCGGGTCGCGAGCTCACGCTCGATCCGTCAGTGACTCTCAGGCCAAAAGATGGCGTCTGGGTGCGCATGGTCTCTGCGGACAAAAGCGCGCGAACACGGCAAAATACAGCCGCTCCACGCGCACACGCCTAACTCGCGTTTCAGCCCGCGTGGGCTGCAGTGACCAACTCGGTGCGCAACTTGGCGAGCGCTGCGGTCATGCCGCACGGGTAAGTGTCTGGCAAGACGAGGCGCTTGTAGCGCAGATGCAGTTTCTCGACTGCGTGCTGCGCTCGCTCGCGTGCATCGGC
>JAYVXK010000957.1:0-3929 GCA_043785265.1 Myxococcales bacterium
GCTGATGCAAGCCGAGATCGAAATTCTGCAGGTCGAAAAGAAGATCCGATCGCGCGTCAAAAAGCAGATGGAGAAGACGCAGAAGGAATATTACCTCAACGAGCAGATGCAGGCGATCCAGAAGGAACTGGGTGGCGAGCGCGACGAATTCAAGAACGAGATTCAAGAACTCGAGGAGCAGGCCAAAGGCAAGAAGCTCTCAAAAGAGGCTCAAACCAAGGTCAAAAAAGAGGTCAAGAAGCTCAAGATGATGCACCCGACGAGCGCTGAGGCGACCGTCGTGCGCAACTACATCGATTGGATTTTGTCTCTGCCGTGGGGCGAGTGCAGCGACGAGAACTTCGATCTCAAAGCGGCCGAGACCATCCTCGACGAAGACCACTACGGTCTCAAAAAAATCAAAGAGCGCATCATCGAGTATCTCGCCGTGCAGGCGCTCACCAAGAAGCTGCGCGGGCCTGTGCTGTGCTTCGTTGGGCCACCTGGAGTCGGCAAGACCAGTCTCGCCAAGAGCATCGCGCGAGCGACCAGCCGCAAGTTCGTCCGCCTCGCGCTCGGTGGCGTGCGAGACGAAGCAGAGATTCGCGGACACCGCCGAACGTACATCGGCGCGATGCCCGGAAAGCTCATTCAGAGCCTAAAAAAGGCCGGAACCAACAATCCTGTCTTCTTGCTCGACGAGATCGACAAGATGTCGAGCGACTTCCGCGGCGACCCTGCTGCAGCGCTGCTCGAGGTGCTCGACAGCGAACAGAACTTCGCGTTCAGCGACCACTACCTCGACCTCGACTACGACTTGTCCGACGTGATGTTCATCACGACAGCGAACACTCTGAGCGGCATCCCCGTGCCCCTCCAAGACCGCATGGAGATCATCCAACTCAGCGGCTACACCGAGTTCGAGAAGCTCAACATCGCCGTGAAGTACCTCGTGCCGCGCCAAAAGAAAGAATGTGGCCTGGAAGACGTGCCGTTCTCGATGAACGAACACGCCATCCGCACGGTGATTCACCACTACACACGCGAAGCAGGCGTGCGCTCGCTCGAACGAGAAATCGCCAGTGTTTGCCGCAAAATCGCGCGACACGTCGTCGAACACGGCAAAGAAAAACCGATCGAGATCGAACCCAAGTCAGTGCCGAAATATCTCGGCGTGCCGAAGTACCGATCGAACAAAAAAGAGGAGCACGACGAGGTCGGACTCACGAGCGGTCTGTCAGTGAGTTCGAACGGCGGCGGTGAACTGCTCGCGTGCGAAGTCGCGGTGGTCCCCGGCAAGGGCAAACTCGTCGTCACCGGCTTGCTCGAGAAGGGCATGGAGGAGAGCGCGCAGGCTGCGCTCAGTTACATCCGCTCGCGCGCGGCCGTGCTCGGGCTCGAACCAGATTTTTATCAAAAGGTAGACGTGCACGTGCACTTCCCGGAGTTCGTTCGAAAAGACGGACCGAGCGCTGGCGTCACCATGGCGACGAGTTTGGCGAGCGCGCTGATCAAAGTCCCCGTGAAACGCGATCTCGCGATGACAGGCGAAATTACGCTGCGCGGACGTGTCATGCCCATCGGCGGTCTCAAAGAGAAGCTGCTCGCCGCGCACCGCAGTGGCATCACCACAGTCATCGTTCCAAAAGAAAATCGCAAAGACCTGCGAGAGGTGCCGCGCCGTGTCCTCAAGGCCACGCGCATCGTGCTGGTAGAGCACATGGACGACGTGCTTCGCGAAGCGCTGTGCTTGAAAGATCCCGACGCCGTGTTTGGTCCAGCCAAAGACGTGATGGAGTATTCAGGCGGCGAACTCGTCCACCGGACGGCCGCCGTGCATCCGTCTGCCAAAGATTTGCCGAAGGGTCCACCAGGGAGCGGCAGCCCCGATCCAGCGCCTGCACCGGTCTGATCGCGCTCCGCAACTTTTCCATCGCGAGACTTTCAGCTTGACCGGGGTGTTGGCGTCAGTATGTTGCGCGCCTGCATTGATTGGCTAACACCTCGGGGTGGTAGTTAAGTTGGTTATAACGCCGGCCTGTCACGCCGGAGGCCGCGGGTTCGAGTCCCGTCCACCCCGCCAAGTCCCACAAGCCTTTCCTATGGGCGGGTAGCTCAGGGGTAGAGCGCTGGCTTTACACGCCGGATGTCGCAGGTTCGAAACCTGTCCCGCCTACTGTTTCAGACCCAGAGCATCAAACTCCACACGCACCCCGCGATATACGCACTCGCGCAGGTGCTGACGAGGCTCGGTCCCAAGCGCCAGGCGGCCGTTCACGCGCTCTTCATCGCGATGGTGTGGTTTGCGTTGCCGTTTCATCTCGACAGCACCATGGGGCTCACGTGAGCACGATCGTCTAGGCGAGAGTCGACCTCACCGCTCCAGCGGGTTGAGTATCGTCCCGCTCCTTCGCTAGCGACCTGAAACTCGGGGCGTGGCCGCGAGTGCTGTCACGGTCCCGTCGGTGTGCAACGCGAGCCCGTAGGTCGAGCGATCCCCGAACAACGCGACCACTTCATCGCCGAATGCAAAAATCGCCGGCACGGTGCTCGAAAGCGCCGTCAACGGGCTGCCCGAGGGCGTCATGGACAGCACACTGTCTACCAGCGCTCGTGGCGTTGCCTTTGGCAGATCAGCGAGTGAGCCGCGCACGAAGTAAATCGCGTCAGCGGCTTCATCACGCCAGATCACGACGATGTCCTTTTGCGTGGCGATGCCCGTAGCGCCACTGGGCAATGTCACGCTCACGCTCTCGGTCTTGCATCCAGCGCTGACGGTGCATTGCTGCTGGTGGACGTCGTGCTCGTTCAGATCGAGCATCAAAAGGACATCCGCACGACAACTCAAGGTCCGCATGGCGACCGCGTCCGAGGTGAGCGGATCTTGTTTGAGGATGTGCCAATGCGCCTTGCCGTCTACGGCGACCAAGGCAGGACTCATGTCGAAGAAGACTTGGTCGGCCTCGCATGTTCCGTCCGTGCGCACGGCTGCCGGGGGACGGCGTTCGACAGTTCCGACGGTGGTGGTGTGAGCATCGCCGCTCATCGCGCGCGCTTTGATGGTCGCCGGATGCTCGACCGGTACGAGCGCAGTTGGATCCTCCGTTGACGCTGGGCGCTCTTTCCAGGCCAAATACTGGCCTCCCGTGCGGTTGCCTCCGCCAAGCGCACCCGCGTCGAACTCGCTGTGGTGTTCATGACCTGCGGCGTCGCGCACGATCAGCTTCGCCACGTCTGGACCGTCCGTGTACTCGGAGGCGAACACCGCGATGTGCCCGTCTTTGAACGAGCGCGCGTGCAGAATCGTCGGCGACAACAGCGGGTTGACCAGCGACACCATCGACACGCCGCGATCGTCGAGCACACTGACGACCGTCGTGCTTGCGTTGGTCGAAAAGATGAACGGCGCGCCGATGTCGCCCGCGACGAAGTTCGAGTTCGTCGGAGCCAACGCGCATTCCAACTTCTTCGTCGTCGCGTCGTACTCGCAGCCATACTCGTGCGTCGCCGCGTCGTCGGTCATCGCGAATCGCACCCCGTTCTGCGCGCGCACGAGCACGTCCTTCGCGTGTCCGAAGTCGACTTTGTCGCCGATGGGTCGCAGGGCGTCTTTGCTCACCAGCGGCGTCATCGGCGGAGGCGCAAGCGCGACGGCAGGATCGTGAACGCCATGAGTGAAGTC
The DNA here is from genome assembly GCA_043785265.1 of Myxococcales bacterium. Classification (GTDB taxonomy): domain Bacteria; phylum Myxococcota_A; class Polyangia; order Polyangiales; family Polyangiaceae; genus JANYHY01. The sequence continues at coordinate 3,662 of JAYVXK010000957.1, forward strand.
AGCGATGCTACGCAGCAGGTCGGCGATCGTGGTCAATTTACCGTCGGCCAGAGTATCGTGCGCGGCATCGAAGCCCGGTTGCGTGGCGATGATGCCGACTGCATACGCAGCGCGATGGACTTGCCGGATTGGCGGGACGTACTCGGCGCAACGACGAGGCCAACCGGTCGCAGAGTCGTCATGTGTGTAACTGGCGTGCGACGCGAGCGCGATGCGATGAAGTTTTTGGTCGACGTCGCCATCTGCAGGACCGCCAAGAAGGCAGTCA
>JAYVXK010000958.1:0-3922 GCA_043785265.1 Myxococcales bacterium
GCCAACAGGCGCCGCGAGACCTTCGGTGAACAGCGAGAGCAGCTCGCCCATGCTCGCACCCACCGACGCGAGCGCACCCGCGGACGACGCCTTGCGGATCGCCTTGTCGATCACACGCGTCGCGCGATCTTCTGCATCGAGTCCTGGATACAGCTCGTCCCAATGCGCAGCGTTGATCTTGGCTTCGTGTTTGCGGATGTGCTTGCCAACGATCCGCTGAAACCAGCCACCATCGGCCATCTGATCGTAACCCTCGCGTTGGGCTTCTTCGCGCAGCTTGTTGATGTCGGCTTCGTCGCGAACAATCTTCTCGTGGGTCGGTGACGCGCTCATGCGGTTGCCTCGACGTGGTCCTTCTTTTTGACGGCGCTCTCGAACATTTTCTTGAGGCTCGCCATCGTCACGTCGGGCGGCGGCTGATCAGGATGCTCGAGATAGCCATCGAGCCAACGCGCGAGAAACTCGGTGAGTGCGATCGCCGTGACGGAGTTCGAGAACGCGCCCACCACGGGCACAAGACCCAGTGAGAAATTGAACACGAGACGCGTCGCCGCGCCGTACCAGATGATTTTCTTGATCGACTTCCACGGCAGGTCGCGCTTCTTGACGCCGCGTTGCCGCGCCATTCGCGTCACGAGCCAGTAATGCACAGGCACGACGATGAGTTCGTCCGCCGCAGGGATGGGTTGAGCGAGAAAGCTAGCGACAGCGGCAACGCCCGCACAACGGTTGGTGAGACGGCGACTCTGTTGATCCATGACGGCATGGTAAGCAACTTCGAGCCTCTCGCATACGTTCTTTGATCGTGCGATCGCGAGTAGCAGGTCAGGTCAGACGGGGGCGGGCGGCCGCAGAGACATGCGCTTTGCTGGCATCGAGATGGAGACCACCGTGCCTCTGCCGACCTCGCTGTCGATCTGCACGCGACCACCGAGCGCTGTAACGAGCCCATAAACAGCCGACAAACCGAGCCCGCTCTTTTGCGCGCTCTTCCCCGGCGCGCGCGAAAAGAATGGATCGAACACGCGCTGAAGTTGATCGGCTGGGATCCCGCGACCCTGATCGGACACAGACAGCACGACGACCTCGCCCTCGCGATGGACGCGCGCCTCGATCGTTCCGCCGCCTGGCATCGCTTCGATCGCGTTGCGCGCGATTTGAAAGAGCGCTTCTGCGAGCGCGGACACGTGGCACTCGATCGCGCCGACATTGGGATCGTAGACGCGGTTGACGATCACACCGCTGCGAGCCCGACCGATGGCACTCTCGAGAGCAAAGTCGAGCATGGCGCCGACGTCTGCGGGCTCGAGCGTGCCCTCCGCCGCCATGGCAAAACGACGCAACCGATCCACGGTGCGCTTGATGCGACCAAGACCGCCGTCACTCCGAGTGATCGCGCCTTTAGCGAGCTCGATGTTTCCATCTGGTGTTGACCACGCTTCGGCGGCGCCGAAGACGTGCCGTCCGAGATCTTTCATCGCTTGTTGATTCGAGGCTTGGCTGATCGCGAGCGCATTGTTGAGTTCGTGCGCCATGCCCCCCACGAGGACACGCAGCGCCTCGAGTTTCTCTGCGACGATGAGCTGCTCTTGCACGCGGCGCATGCGAGCGAGCGCCGCGCTCATGCGTTCGACCCGAAAAAACGAGCGGATCGCTTGTGCTTGACGAGCGCGAGCGACCACGAAACCCGTGACCGCCGTGAGCAACGCCAGCATGTAGACATAAGGCGGCGCGAATGGAGTCGCGATCGCTACCGCAGCCACGCTCGTCATCCCGATCGAGACCGCAGCGCGCGGCGGCGTCGGCACGATGTGCGTGAAGGCCGCGTTCGAAAGCGGAATCAAGAGCAGGAACGGACTCGCCCCTCCACCAGTCTCGTGACACGCCGCGCCCCACCCCAATGTGGTGATGATGCCTGCACCAATCGAGAAACCAATGAGCGCTCGATAGCTGCTCTTTTGCATGTAGGCGAGCGCTGCCACGATCGCGAGAGCGACCGCGACCGATGCCTCGATCGCCACGGCACGCGCTGAAGGCGGAAACGACGAAGTGCCCACGTCGAGCAACGCCACGCCAGTCGTAGCCGCGGCGACCACTCCCGCCATCGGCACGAGCGCGCGCGCGAGAGCGAGCTGCCTCTCTGCCAGAAAACGCCTACGCGGACGACCTTTTCGCTTCCCACGTTCTCCAACACGCTGCGCTTCTTCACGCAACGCAGCTGGAGGCGGCAGCGAAAATGTTGGGCGCTGAGCGTCAGCCATGGCAGCGCCATGCTAGCAGTAAGACCGATGCGATCGTTTGGTGCAATCGTAGGCCTCGCGCTCCTCTGTGCGTCATGCAGACACGGCGCGAGCAGTACGACCGACGGCGGCTCGTCGCCGAGCTTCATGTCGACTCTCGCGGGATTGGTTGGCTTCGAGGGCGAGATCGAGATGGTGACGACGAGTTCGTACACCCCGTCCGGCAGCACGACGAAGATGCTCTTCATGATCAAGAAGGACAAACTGCGGATCGAGATGCCCGCGTTGACGTCGCTCGGGATGATCTTTCTGATCGACTCGGGCAAAAAGAAAATGTGGTGGCTCACCACCTCGACCAAGACGTACATGGAGATGCCGATGGGGACTCCGGCCGCGTCACCAACTCCATCGACTCCTGCAAAGTCGACCGCGACCAAGACGGGCAAGACGGACAAGGTGGCGGGTTATTCGTGCGACGAGTGGCAAGTGATCGACACGGTCAGTCACGTGAAGACTCTCGCCTGCATGACTTCTGGGCTCACCTTCCTTGGGCTCGGTGCCAGTCCGCTGAAAGATCTCGGTGGCGGATCGTGGATGGACGCGGTGGGCAGTGGTTTCCCGCTGCGCGCGGAGATGTTCGATGCGTCGGGATCATTGATGACGAAGATGGAGGCGACGCGCATCGACAAAAAGAGCGAGCCCGACGCCTTGTTCGAAATTCCGCCGGGATATACGGACACCGGCAGTCCCGTGCCGCTCACTGTCCCGCCGCCCAAGGCGACGACGACGCCATCTCCGGCTTGGCGACGCTAGAACGACCCAGTCAGCCAGACACCAGACGCAGTCACGCGCGCGCCCACAGTGGTTGGCGCCTTCGGACTGGTGAGTACGAGGACAACACCCAAACCGGCGCATGCGATCGCCGTGACGATCGAAACGTCCGCGAGCGTGCGGAAGGTCTTGCCCATCACGCGCGTGTCGTCTCGTTGAAAGTCCGCGGTGCCGCGCGTGTTGTACGCATCGGCGAGTGTGATCGCGTAAACCCCTGAAAAAATGCCGAATGCAGCGAGCGCGCTTCCGGTGCCCACTGCCGCCCAACCGATGGTGCGCTGTGTATGGTCTTGGCTAGGTGTGGCGACGGCGAGAGGGGCGAGATGAATGTCGACGATGGGCATGTCATTGGCGGTGACCTCGATGTCGACATCGCGCGAGACATGACCGTCTGCTTCGACATGAAGTTTGTGCGAGCCGGTCGAGGTGCGAACAGGCGCGGCTTCACCGACTGAGAGCGCCAAGACTTGCATGTCGTCCAATTTCGCGCGCGCGCCTGCTGGGTCGACGAGCAGCTTGAACGTGCCGAGATGCGTCCGCACTTGCGCGAGCGTTTCGCGTGCGCCTTGGACTTCGTTCGTGGGAGCACCGCCGTCGTCCGCCAGAAACTTGAGCAGGTCTTCTTCTGCCTGCACGTATTCGCCGGTTTTGGCCCGTGTCGTTCCGAGATCGAGCAAAATGCTCGGGTGGGGAAAGAGCTTGTAAGCCTCTTCGAACTCTTTGCGCGCGGAGACGAAGTAGCCGCGTTGCAAAAGCGACACGCCGCGACGAAACGCTGCGCGTGAGGCCTCGCGAGGGTCGTCGGCATGTGCGCTCATCGGCGCGAGCAACACGGCTGTGAACAAGACGCA
>JAYVXK010000959.1:0-3922 GCA_043785265.1 Myxococcales bacterium
AGCCGCCCAAGGCGTGATCATTTGCCCTGAGGGCAGCGTGTTCGATCCGCAGCTGAATCTCTGCATCGCGAAGGCGCAGCTCACGACCACGCGCACACCCGCGACGGTCGGATCGACGCCGACGATCGTGTCCACGCCACCAAGCGCGACCGCATCGAGCCTCGCGATCGCTCCCGTCGTTTCCGCATCCCCACTGCCCGCGACACCACCGCCCGCCGGCGGCACTTCGGTCGATGTGACCTGCGCGTTTTCGCATGGCTGGGTGACCGTCATGCCCGTGAGTGCCTACCCGCGCGACGATCAATTCTTGATGCAGGCGCTGATTGGCTTCTCCAACGATCCGAGCTTCTGGAACAAGGAGCGCGAATATCTGCCCATCAAGCCTTATGCAGCAAAGCCCTGTACGTCAGCGGCCACACGGTTTTCGGTCTCGGGAGACGTCTATGTACTCGCCGGACAAGAAGGCACCTTCGGCACGAAGGGCGCTTACGACAAGAATGGCGTCAAGCAGCGAATGACCGTGACTGGCCCAACGACTGTGAGTCTCACGAACGCGTCGCTCACTCACACGTGGCTCTGCATCAGCTGTCCCTGGGTGAGCTTCGTAGGCAGCGATGTGTCTCCGTTCGTTGTCCTCGCGTGGCGCAACGACGCGCACAAGCGCGGAAGCGATCGCAAGCTCGTGCGCCAGATCCCCGTGAAAAATGGGCAAATCGCAGTGCGCGTGTCCGAGCGCGAAGACGAAGAGACCAGACTCGACCAGCTCGTGCTCGTGGTCAAAGACGACGCTGGCAACTCGCGCGTAGTGATGCCTGTCGGTGGAGAACGCAGCGCGCTCGCGAGAGACGACGGAACCGAGGTGCGCATGTCGAAGGGCAGTGAGATCGCAGTCCACTACGACGTGAGCTGGCTCATGATGGACGGCGCCGTCGACGTGGAACTCGTCGCGACTGGCTACTACGTGCCGATGCCCGAAGCTCCGTGAAGCGACTCCTGATCGCCGTGCTGTTCGCATGTGCGCACGCGACACCCATCGCGACCTCTCGTGCGAGCGACCCTGACGTGGTCGATCTTCACGTCGATCTCGGCTACGCCCGCTACAAGACGGGCGCGCGCATCGACGACCCGGCCCGTGAGGTCACGACCGACAAGCTCGCCCGCGGACGCGTAAAATGGCTCGTTTTGCCGCTGTTCGTGGAGCACGCCTACGACGTGGATCCTGCGCGCGTGCGGGACGAATACTCGGCGACGTGGCGGGCGCTCGCGTCGACCAAGCTCGAAGGCATCCGCACCACACTCGCGTTCGAAGGCGCAGATGGTTTTGCGGACGACCCAAACGGCATCGACGAATGGATGGACCGTGGTGCATGTGTCGTCGGACTCGTGCACGATCGCGACAACGCACTCGCAGGATCGAGCACCGACCCCATGTCGGATCCGCCCGGAAAAGGCCTCAGTCCAGCTGGTCGCGCACTTGCGCTGCACGTGCTCGAGAAAAATGGCGTGCTCGATGTCGCGCATGCGTCGGACGCTTCGGCGCTCGAACTCGTGTCGCTCGCAAGACAGCATGGCGGTGTCGCCATCGACTCGCACACCGGCATGCGCGCCTTGGCCGACAGTCGACGCAACGCGAGCGATGACCTGGCTCGCGCGATCGCAGAGACCGGCGGAGTGGTGGCGATCAGCATGCACAGTGGTCATGTCAGCCGTACACCTGGCGAGACGGCGACGCTCGATGATGTGGCGCGACACATCGAATGGGCCCTAAAAATAGCCGGATCGGAGCATGTCGCTCTTGGCAGCGACTTTGCGGGAGCGATCACCCCGCCGAAAGATTCCGACGGCGAAGCCAGCTGGCCACGGCTCGCAGCCATCTTGCGCGCGCATGGTGTCACCGACGCAGTCGTGCACGAGGTCTTCTACGACAACGCGGCTCGGGCGCTCGCTCGCTGCAAGTGATCAGGCAAACACTGCAGACACGTTCTCGCTGAACTTGAGCGGGCGCGCGCGCTCGGTGAGCACCAGGCAGCCGTCCTTGGTCACTGCGACTGTGTGCTCGAATTGCGCGGAGAGCGAGCCGTCGGCTGTGGTGACGGTCCATTTGTCTTTTGGATCGACATGCACTTCGTAGCTGCCTTCGTTGACCATGGGCTCGATGGTGAAGACCATGCCCGTGCGCATGCGGTCGCCAGTGCCGCGCTTGCCGTAGTGCTTGACCTGCGGAGGCTCGTGAAACTTGCGACCGATGCCGTGTCCCACGAAGTCACGCACGACGCTGCAGCCGTTCGCCTCGACATATTCTTGAATCGCAGCGCCGATGTCGCCGAAGCGCGCGCCGTCGCGAACTTCTTTGATGCCAAGCTCGAGGCCTTTGCGAGAAAGCTCGGTCACTCGTCGTGCGCTCGCGCTCGGTTGACCGATGTAGAACGTGGCGGAGGTGTCACCATGAAAGCCCTTGAAATAGGTCGTGACGTCGACATTCACGATGTCGCCGTTCTTGAGCACCCGCGGCCCAGGAATGCCATGACACACGATCTCGTTGACGCTCGTGCAAACACTCTTGGGAAAGCCTTTGTAGTTGAGTGGTGACGGATAGGCGCCGCGACGAATCGTGTCCTCGTGGACGATCTTGTCGATGTCGTCTGTGGTCATGCCCGCGCGGAGCTGTTCACCGACCAGAAGCAAGGTCTCGGCTGCCATCTGGGAGGACACGCGAATGGCTTCGATCTCTTTCTGACTCTTGAGCTCGACTGACATGGACTACTCCGCGAGATCGACGGCATCTTTGACGGCCGCCGCAACGTCTGGCGCATCAGGCGCGAAATGAAAATGAAAGCGTCGGTCCTCACCGACCTGAAATTCGCGGACGAAGGCGATGAATTGCTTCCCTCCGAGCCGCGTATCGAAGCTCTTCAAGATGCCAAATGAAGGCGAGCTGCGACCGACCATGACGGTCAATATGTCTTTGGGGGCGTTCTGTCCGGCGAGGACATTGAGGATGCGCAAGGTGAGCTCGTACTTCAGCGACTCCGAGTCGCCGCTGCCAGTCACGGTCTCCACACGCACACGCACGACCGCATCACCTGTTTGCGTGCGCTCGCGCAACACCGGGTCAGTGCGAGGCTGCGCTGCCTCCTCGAGATTGAGTCCCACCGCACGCGGCTCGATGGCGTCGTCGAACAACTCCACCGAGCGGCCCGTGAAAGGCGGCAATGTGCGGCCGGGCGAGTTCGCGTCTGGACCGCCGCATGCGACAGTGGCGAGCAGGAGAACGCCTGAGAGCACGTTGGAGAGCAGCCGCATTCGCATGGTCTGCCTTGTTAGTAGCACGAGGAGCACAATGTTCGATTTCGCGTTCGCGAGAGGCGAAGCGACGGGTAGCTACCATCATTTCGGCCTCTCGTGCGTCCAACTACGTAGCAATGAGTTGAGTCAGACTCGAGTTGGGTCGCAACCATCGCCTTGTAGGTCGACACTTTTGCAGGTACGTTTTTGTGCGCTCTCGGGCCAAGCTCGAGCGTTGAGGAGGATCGCGTGACGCGACATCGCTACCTTTTGATCGCCACCATCATGACTCTCGGGGTGATCCCCGCGGTCGTTTCCGCCCAAAAACCAGGGGCGAAAGCGTCTGCTGCACCGGCAACTCCAGCTCCCCCACCCGACGCCCCGACGGTTGGGTCCCTCGCGTCTCAGCTCGAGCAGTTCCACTGGGGAACGACACACCTCGATGTGGCGCGCACCCACAATCAGGCCGGCGGCATCTTCGACCAAGACTACAACCCGCAGCTGGCGAAGATGCAACCCGGTGTAGCGATGCAATCGGTGGAGGCGGAGCGAGAGAGCAAAAAGGCGGCGCTGCCCCAAACGTTCTCCGAGTTCAAAGATCTCCCGATGGGTTACGACCGCACGGGCATCAAAGACG
>JAYVXK010000960.1:0-3918 GCA_043785265.1 Myxococcales bacterium
TACAAGGCGTCGGCGGCGCGGAGTCGCGTGAGCCCGACAATGGCGCGTACGGACCGAGCGGCGCGTTGACCAATCGTGACGGAAACACGCGACACGAAATGCTTGTCGAAGAACGACGCCACGCTTGCTGGGTCGGCGCCTCGTCGCACGAGCGCTGAGACCACTTCGATGTCGAAGATTGCGGGAACGATCACTACGTCGTGACCCGAGAAGAGCGGCATGCAGCGACGAAGCGCTGCCGCGTGACCGGGTTCCGACTTTCGCAGGGCGGCAACCGCGATCGAGGCATCCAACACGTATTTCATCGACGTCCTGCTCGAAGATCAAGGACAGCTGAAACGTTTGGCTCGCATGCACTGAACTCGGCGATAAAGGCATCGATACTTCGTCGCGCGGCTTTTTCGCCCATGAAAGGCGTCGCCTTTGGCGGTATGGGACTGGCAACGTCCACCGGAACGATCGCCGCAGCTGGCTTTCCGTGACGCAGGATGAGCGTGCGCTTGCCATGGTGCTCGGCTTGGTCGACGAGCTCAGAAATGTGCGACTTGGCGTCGGCAAGGGACATCTTCTTCATGATGACCAATATGACCTTAATGCGGTCGACACACCAGCTCGATGCGCGGCGCGGGCAAACCTGCCACTGGCTCGATCGCTTCACCTCGAGCGAACCGAATGGGAAGGCGCACGACATCGACGCGTGGAGGTGGAAGGGGAAGGGTCCGAACGGCGACCCCGTCGCCGTCGAGCTCGCGACGGGCGAGGTTGCGTTTCTGTCGCACGACCTTCTATGGGGACTCGATCCCGAGTCCACGGAGTTCGAGGAATGCGTCGCCCGATCGACGCTCGATCTCGATACATTCTGGTCACGCGCGCTCGCCGAGGATGATTTCCCGATCGACTTCTACGCAGCCAGCGGGTCGCGATAGGGCTGGTGCTTGCGCGCGGCCGGATCGAGGACTTGCCATGAGTCTCAAGCAGCAAGGCGCGATGACAACCCGTTCAATGCTCTCTCGTGCCCGTGGCTCGTGAACGTGAAACGTGTACGTGCTCGTTGCCGTGCGGGTGCGCGTGCGCGCTCCGACAAACCACGCCAGTTTTGCTCACGCTCCTCCCACCCACGCGCCGACAGCGTACATCTTCCCTTGGCCTCAACGAATGGGAGCGTATGCCCGTCGCATCGTCGCACTGGCCCTAGATTGCCAAGCTCCGCGATCGATCACGCACGAACGGTGAACTAGAAACGCCAAGTCGCTTGGAGTCCACCTGACTGATTGCCGAGCGAGACCCTCAGTTGCGGCATCACGGTCGCTTCATGTCGAGCCCGAGCGTCCGCGACTTGTTTTTGGCCCACGACCCAAAGTGGAATCCCAATGCCCAGCCCAGCGACGGCACTGACAGCGGCACCGATGAAGAAAGGACCTGGCTCCCTACCCCCGCCAAGGCCCGCCAGCGATCCAAACATCGAGAGAACCGCACCCCCTGCAACACCCACGGCGAGTATGACGATGCCAGCAGTCCTCATCGTACGCCCCGATTGGTAGTCGGGATCGTCTACCAGGTCGTTGTCGCGCTCGAGCTTCGCGAGTCGGTAGTTGCGCATGAGCTCGTCGTGGGTAGGTGGACGCTCGGTGCGCGGGGGAGCGGACACCGGAGCTTGCGCGTCTGAGGACGGTACGGTGTCAGGCACAGGAGCAGCAGTGGGCGCGTCGCCTTGCGCTGATCCGCTCGTCGGCCTCGCGGGCGGAACACCTGCGTCGTCAGTCGGCACTTCCTGTGCGAAGGCCCATGCGGCCGACAGAACGATCGCCAGACTCATCAGGGCGCCAAGCGCGGTGCAACAGGAAGATGTTCGAGAGTTCATCCTTGGACTGTCGCCCTCTCGAGACCCACGAGCCATGGTCATTTCATCGAAGGAATTGCGTCAATTCGGAGGCGGGCGCGGTCTGCCGCACGACAACTCGAGATCCTGGCGCTGTTGTATTCTGCGAAGTACACCCATTGAGCGTGAGCGCGATTAGCGTGCGGACCTTCGCGATTTTCGAGCGACTCACCAAATGGTTCGAGCCCGATCAGCGGACGCATCCTTTCATCGTAGTGCTGAAGTCGTCGCGAGCTTACCCTCGCATGTGTGAGACGCATTGCGCTGACGCTCGTCCTCTTGGGATGTGGTGTGCGCACGCCGCTCGGCACCTCTATAGAACCGGTGACCTGTGCGCCCAAGCGTCCGAACTGCGACCACTGGGTTCTTGGCGCCAATCACCTGATCGCTTCGGCGAGCCCCACCGAGGAGTTCTCGCTCGGTGCCGCAGTCCCCACTGACTGTGGTGTCTTGCTTTCGTGGGAAAGGATCACGGCTGGGCCTCCATGGGAGACGCTGCACCAGGAGACCACTCGTCTCGCCCCCGATGGTTCACGAACGAACGAGCCCAATCACACGACTTTCCTCGATGGAGAAGGCGATCGAATCTGGCTCGCGGCGCGTGGTTCGCGAATCGCGGCGATGCAGGGCTACTGCCTCTTCGTGCCGCTCGATGCGCATGGCGCGAACACCAGCGCGGTGGTTCAAACCGCCGACCTCTACGGCCAGTGCGGAGACCTCGGAGCGACCGACGACGGCTTCTCTTTCCTCACGGCGAACGCTACCGGCGAGCTGGTCAGCGTCGACTCGGCCGGAGCACTCGTCGCGCGAACCGCGTTGAATGTTCCTTCGACGCGCGAACTTTGGAGTCGCGCGATGCTCGACGATGGCTCGTTCATTCTCTACTCGTTTACGTTCCAACATCCCGCGGCTCCGCCAGGCGTCCAGTACACTTCTTGGCTCCGACACTTTGACTCGAAGGGCGTGCCGCTCGCAGACGATGTCGAGATCGACGCGACCGCAGCGCCCCTGCACGTCGCGCAGTCGGGCTCGGGACTGCTCGTCGCTTGGCAGGGGAGCACGCTCGAGGCGTTGCCGACCAACCGTGACGGCGTGCCGACGGGACCGCGCGCAAATGTGCCGCTGACGGGATTTCATTACGAACAGTCGCTCGTGGCGCTTCCGAACGGAGACGTCATGGCGCTGTCGCTGGACGGCAACTTCGAGGTGACTGCACACCAACTCGCGCCGACCGGCACGCCACGCGGCCCTGGCTTGACGTTACCGTTCCATTCCGCACCGACTTTCACACCGATCATGAGCCCCAGTGGTGATTTGCTGATCGCTTATGTGGACCTCAATGCACACGACGTGCGGGTACAGTCATTGACATGCTTGCCGTGAATCAAGCAGAGCAAGAAGGGAGTGCGCTGACTCCAGCGCCAAGCACGGCGCATCAGCGCGGATCGGTCAAGGTGGGCACCCTTGTTGTTCTCGCAGTTGCAATCGCTGCGGTACTCATTGGATGTGGCGGGGATCTCCTCACACCGTCTGACGGCGCGGTGATCGCTGATGCAGTCCCTAGCGATGCATCAGCGATCGACGATGTTTGGCGCGACTATGACGCGTGGCCCTATTGGGATGCTCGGGCGATTGAGGGTTTCAGGCGGCCCATTCCGGGAGAAAATCCCACCACTGGTGACAAGCTCTGCGTATGCCCGAAGTCGCCAGGCTCCGTTTGCGACATCGGCACGGCGTGGTGCTGCAATGGCAAGTTCGTAGTCTACGATCTCCCAGTAGTGCACTCAGAGTGTCGTTGTGGAGATGGCTTCGGGTGCCAGCCGCCCTATCGATGTTGCGGATCGTCGAACGCGCTCGTCAATCACTGCGTCGTTCCCGAGCTCGATGGGAGTTGCCCACCATGAAGTCGCGCTGGTGGGTCGTCTGGTCACTGACCGCTTGTGGTGGACGGGCGCTTTCCCCAGACCCTGTTTCGGATGCTTCGATTCTGGATGGCGGCAGCGATTCGTCCATCGATGTGGACGCGGGCAACGGCCTGC
>JAYVXK010000961.1:0-3916 GCA_043785265.1 Myxococcales bacterium
TGGATCGGTGCTCGGCTCGACCGAGCGCGGCAGACTCGACGAACCGCGGTTGCGGGCGGCGCTCCTCGAACTCTCTCTCGGTTTGTCTGCGCTCCACGCTGCCGGCAAAGTGCATCGCGATCTCAAACCAACCAATGTGATCGTCACTCCACAAGGACGCGTGGTGGTCGTCGACTTCGGACTGGCGACAGACGCAGCAGGCGCGGTGAGTTCTGGCGAAGGCAGGCCGGGCGGTCCGCAGTCTGGTGAAGCCATCGTCGGAACCGTCGCTTACATGGCTCCGGAACAAGCCGCTAGTAAGCGCGTGGGGGCAGAAGCAGACTGGTATGCCGTCGGCGTGATGCTCTACGAAGCGCTCACGGGCCTCTTGCCGTATCAAGGCAGCGCGTACGAAATCCTCGCCAACAAGCAACGCGACCCGCCGCCTCCTCCTCACCGACTCGATGCTACCGCACCCGACGACTTGTCTGCATTATGCATGCAATTGCTCTCGGTCGATCCAACCGCGCGGCCCACCGACTCGGACGTGCTCGCACGTCTGGGAGCCGCAAGAACACGGAGCAGCGTCGCACCTACTGCCAACGCGACGTTCGTGGGTCGCGACCGCGAACTCGCCGCGCTCGAGCGTGCGTACGAAGATGTGCGCCGCGGAACGGGCGTGACGGTCTATGTGCATGGCGAGAGCGGCGTCGGCAAGACAGCCATCGTTCGACACTTCATCGCGCAACTCGCGATACGCGATCCAGACGCGATGCTTTTGCCAGGTCGTTGTTACGAACGTGAGAGTGTTCCCTTCAAAGCCATCGACGGAGCGATCGACGCCCTGAGCCGGCAGATGTTGCGAATGCCGAGAGGCGAGGCCAGCGCGATCATGCCGGTGCAGGCCGCGTTGCTCGGTCAGGCATTTCCCGTGCTCCAGCGGTATGTGCCCGTGCATGCTCCGGCCGCAGAGAGCGCAGAGCCTTCGCAGATGCGTGTGCGTGTGCTCGCCGCGCTCCGCGAGACGTTTCAACGACTCGCCGCGCGAGCGTGCGTGGCGTTGCTCATCGACGACTTGCAATGGGCAGACGCCGACAGTCTCGCGTTGCTGCGGGAGATCATGCGCCCACCTGACGCGCCGCCTCTCTTGTTGATCGCGACCGTCCGCACGGCGGGCGCGTTGCCCGCTCAGTCGATCCCAGTGAGTCGGTTGAATGTGGGATCGAGCATCATGCCAGGAGACGTGCGCGTGATCGCGGTCGAGCGACTGCCGCCACAAGACGCGCTCACTCTCGCACAAACGTTGTTTCGACGCGCACACGCGCAAGGCCAGGGTCATGCCGATCTCGCGAGCGAACGTGCCTTGGCGATCGCAGAAGAAGCCGCCGGACATCCACTGTTCATCGACGAACTCGTGCGCCACTCTCTGGGCGACAGCACGACTTCGCCAGCGACGAGCCGGCTCAAGCTAGAGGAAGCTTTGTGGAGTCGCATCGAAGCGCTCGACCCTGCGTCGCGCGCTCTGGTCTTCGTTGCGTGCCTTGCGGGGACGCCGCTCGACCACGACGTCGCAGCACGGGCAGCCGACATCGCCGATCGCTCGCAATACGATCGCCTCATCGCGGGCCTGCGTTCGGCGCATTTGCTTCGCACGACGCAAGCGCGCGGCGAGCCTGCAATCGAGCCGTATCACGATCGCGTGAGGCAGGCGTTGCTCCTCCATGTTGCCTCCCGCACGTCCTCTCCCGAGGCACCGCATGGTCAACACCGGGCGGAGGTGCACGCGCGGATCGCCGAAGCGCTCGTTCACACCAAGAGCGTGGACTTCGAGTTGCTTGCGCAACAGACCAAGGCTGCAGGCGATCTCGCGGCTGCAGCGGGGCACGCAGAACGCGCCGCTGAGCATGCGACGAAGGTGCTCGCGTTCGAACGCGCGGCGCGACTGTTTCAAGAAGCGATCGACCTGGGCGATCCGACGGGTGAACACGCCAGGCACCTGCATACGCGGATCGGCGACGTGCTCGTCGCGACGGGTCGTGGGGCAGATGCAGCCACGGAATACGAGAAGGCCGCCGGCTTCGCGAACGAAGACGACGCGCTAGATTTAGAAATGCGCGCAGGCACGCAGCTGCTCGTGAGCGGTCGCACGGAAGCCGGACTTGCCCTGATCACGCGTCTGCTCCCGCGATTGAATGTGCCACTGCCGAGCGCTTCGGGACGCACGTCTCTCCTCATCCAGCGCGCAAAACTCAAGCTCCGCGGGTATTCGTTCAAGCCCAAAAAAGCAGCGGATGTGCCGCGCGCAGAGCTGCGGCGTATCGATGCTTGTTACTCGTTGTCGATGGGCCTCAGTTTGATCGACACCATGCGCGCGATGGAATTTCAATCACGCGGACTGCTGCTCGCGCTCTCTGCAGGCGAGCCCCTCCGAGTGGCGCGCGCGCTCACACTCGAGATTGGTTTTGTCGCGACCGCCGGCCCGACCTCGCGCCCACAGTGGAGCAAGACCCTCAAGCAGACGCGCGACGTGCTCGACGTGCTGGGCGACTCGTACGCAAACGCGCTCGCAGTAGCTGCAGAAGGAGTCGCAGAAACCTTGTGCGGGGAGTGGTCGAGAGGACTCGAGCTCTGCGACGCGGCGTCGTCGGTGATCGCCAAGCATCCAGAAGGTAGCGCGTGGGAACTCGATACATGCACCCTCTACGGGCTGCGATCACTGGCCATGATGGGTCATGCCAAAGAACTCGCCAACCGGGTAGACGAGCACATGCACGACGCTGAAGCGCGGGGTGACATCTACCTCGCGACGAATGTTCGCATTGGTCCGATGGCGCTCGCGTGGCTCGCAGCAGACGATGCCATCGGCGCGCAAGACGCGGCGGACGAAGCGATGCGCCGATGGACGGGTAGTGGATACGCTCAGCACCTGCACGAGTTGCTCGCGCGAACGGATGTCGATCTGTATCAAGGCGAAGGCAAGACCGCGAACTTGCGAGTCGAGCATGCCGCACCGGACTTCACGAAGAACCGTGTCACACGCGTGCACATCAACGACGTCATCCTGCGATCCTTGCGCGCGCGAACTGCCATTGCGTGGGCGCGTGACGACGACTCGCGGCGCAGAACACTGCTCGATCAAGCCGCGCGAGAGGTCAACGAGATCGCGCGAACGGGAGCACCTTGGGCCCAGGCAATCGCTGGCCTCCTGCGTGGAGCCATCGCGGAAGTCGCAGGCGACAGAGACCGCGCGCTCGTGTCCTATGACCACGCACAGGCAGAACTCGACGCATGCAGCATGCACCTTCAGGCGTGCGTCGCGCGGATGCGTGCGGGAGCGCTTCGTGGCGGTAGCGCGGGTGAAGAGTCAGCGCGTCTCGCTCGAGAGTGGATGGAAGAGCAAGGGATCGTGCGACCCGATCGCATCGCCAGTGTGTTTGCACCCTCGCAATGAGTGTGGCCAAACGGCGTGATGTGGCGAATTGACACGCCCCATCGGTGGTTGTTCAAGCCTTCTTGGGGTCGGACCGCGGCCCGTGAATCGTCAGCACGGGTCTAGTGGCGGTGCGCACGACCTTCTCTGCAACACTCCCAATGAGCGCGTGCGCCAGCCCTTTGCGCCCGTGCGTGCCAATGACGATCAGGTCGGCACCGATCTCTTCAGCGACCGCGTGAACCTCCTCCCAGGCAGTGCCCTGACGAAGCACGGCGGTGAGCTTCACGCCCTTGTTCGCGCGCGTTTCGCACGTCTGGGTCAGGGCACCTTGTGCTGCATTCATGAGCCGACTCGCCATGTCGACGGTCGCGATCAGCGCGCCATCAGGGAACCCGTAAATGGGTAACTCGTATGCGTGCACGACCGTGACCGTGCCACCAAGCAGCTTCGCGAAGTCGACCGCGTAGTCCACCGCTCGGTCCGAGGTCTCGCTGAAATCGGTGC
>JAYVXK010000962.1:0-3912 GCA_043785265.1 Myxococcales bacterium
CCGATCGACGAAATGCCCAAGCTCGCGTCTCTCTCCGCGAAGGTAGAACGCGAACTGGGAGATGAAGGTCGGCTGCTGGTGAGATGGAGCGGCACCGAACCGAAACTGCGCGTCATGCTCGAGGGACCAGACGAGTCACGGTTGCACGAGCTCGCTCTGTCGCTCGTAGAGGCCGCAAAAAAGGACATTCCGTAGTTGGGCAGCATCTCGCCGCAAAGTACGTAGATTGAAGGTGCAGCCCAAGGTCTGGGCGGCTCGGTTGGTTCTATGTCAGTGCGTCGGGCGTGGATTGCAGTCGCCGCACTTGCGGCTCTTGCGGGGTGCATCAAGGCGCCCACGCCCACTTATGCGCGCTCGTTCACCGACAATGAGATCACCTACGCGGGTTACGCCGCGTCGTTTCATGCGGTCGAACCGAGCATCTTGGCTTCGCTTGGTGAGCAAGACTCACGCATCTTCTCGCGAATGGCGCCCAAACCAACGCGCGACGAACTGTCTGGTGACCTTCACGGGCTACGTGCGCAATGGCGACACCGCGGATACATCGATCCGTTGTTGTTCACCGACCGACAAGAGTCGCTGCAAACTGCGCGCTCCGATTTCTCCGCAGTCGAACTCCGTGAAGACTTGCGCTTCGATGCAGCGGGACGGTTCGAGTCTCAAGCGCGCATGCTCGCCATCGATCAAGAACTCGTGCGCCGACTCATCACCGAAGAAGACGCACGACTCGCCGTCGAGCGCGACTCACCACGCGCGGCGCTGACACTCGTGCGCGCCATGGTCGATGGTTGGCCTGTCGATCCGTTTTTGGCGGACGACGCGATGGACAAGACTGTCGCGTGGCGACTGAGTGATCTTCGCAAAGGCCTTGCGCCTGGCAGCTTCAGCGAGGCCGAGCGCGACACCATTCGAATCGATCTCGCCGCGCTCGTCAGCAAGATGGCGCGCACGCCCCAGGCCAGAAACGAGGCCTTTTTGTTCAATGACGCGATGCTTTCGATTTGGACCACGCCCTACGCGATCGAAGATCAAACCGCCCTCGAAGAGAGCGTGAGGACATTCGTCGACGCTCGCGCACACGCAGATGCGTTCGAACCAACATTCGATCGCGCGCGTGATTCACTCAAAGGGCAAATCGACGCCGCGATGAGCGTGCTCTCCGAGAGTCATCGAGCGAGTGTTCGCGCGGATGCAAAGGCGCTGCTGCTCACGCCCCCACCCTGCGCTGCGCGACTGCCCGTCCGCACGGCACGTGACATGGCGCCACCGCCCGAGCGCGCTTTGGCCTGCTCACTCGTGCGAACGCTCGCAGCGGCGTCGACGGACGAGGCCGAGGTGACGACGCTCATCGCCCTCTACGACGCGACGACCATTGCTGACTGGGCGCTCTCGCTGCACGGCTCACTTCGCGATCCAACTCGCGCAGCAGATCGCAGGCTTACGATCAGTGCGCTGTCGACCGACGAACGCGCGATGTTTTTGCGCGAAGCATCCGCGCGACCCGACGGCTTCATTGCAGCAGGTCTTGCCGCGAGTGTGCTCGTGGACCGAGGCGCTGGCTTCGTTCGCGCGCGCGCGGCGTCATGGCGAGCATTCGGAGAAACGCCCATCGACGTCGCGGCCGTGATCCTGATCGATCGGAAGTGAGTGCGTCTAAAGGTCGAGGCCGATAGGACAACTGACGCCTGTGCCGCCGATGCCGCAATAACCCTCGGGGTTCTTCGCCAGGTATTGTTGGTGATAGTCCTCTGCAAAGTAGAACTCGGGTGCGCGGATGATCTCCGTAGTGATCGCACCATGCCCAGCTTCTTTGAGCTGCTGCTGGTAGACAGTCTTCGACGCGCGCGCGGCCTCGAGTTGCTCGTCGTCGAACGCGTAGATGCCCGACCGATACTGCGTGCCCTCATCGTTGCCCTGTCGCATGCCTTGAGTCGGATCGTGATTCTCCCAGAAAAGCCGTAGTAATTCCGTGTAGGATACAACAGACGGATCGTAGACGACGCGAACGACTTCGGTGTGACCGGTCATGCCGCTGCAGACTTCACGATAGTTGGGGTTCGGTGTGGTCCCAGCGGCGTAGCCTGCGGCTGTCGAAATGACGCCGGGACGTTGCCAAAATTTTCGCTCGACCCCCCAGAAACAGCCCATGCCGAACATCGCGCGCTTCATGCCGACGAACTCGTCGTCGAGAGGTGCGTCGAGGACGAAGTGACGCTTGGGGACTGGCATCTTTTCCGCGCGGCCAGGCAGTGCGCGTGAGGGATCGACCATCGTGCTCTTCTCCTAAAGATTCGGAAACACACCCGCGGGAATGTGGTGCCGGATCGCCCGCCTTGCAAGGAACGGCTTCTAGGGAATGCGGACGGTCGCAGTGAGATACGCGTAGTGCGAGAAGTCGGCCGCTTTGAAAGAGCCGTCGGCTTGACGGGTGCCTCGGGCCTGCGCGGGATTTTGGAGGATGGCTTTGGCAGCGTCACCCAGGAGCAAGCCAGAGTATCCGGCGCGCAGATCGAGCTGAGGCAATGGACGCCAGTGGAAGAAGACGTCGAGCTCGTGGCCAAGATCGTAGCTGGTGTTGTCGCGTGTCGCGCGTCCGACCGAAAAGAGATAGCCGTTGAGCCACTCGCCTGTCGCGCTGAAGAGACGCGCGTAGCGATACTCGACGCCAACATGCACCTCTGCAGAAGGCTCGACCACCAAGGTGCCGTGCACTTCGATCAAGTTCGAGAGCGCGAACACATTCATCGCTCCGTAGTGAACGTGCACGTCGGGCAAGAGTGGATCAAACCCCCTAAAATTGCCGGATCCATCATCTCCGCTCGCCATCGACGCACCGGCGCTCAACTTCGGTGAGAGGACGATGCCGTCGAACTTTCGGCCGATGTCACCCGCGACCGCATACGCGAGTCGTGTCGATCGCGCGTCACTGAGTGAGGGGGCGCGGCCACCTTGAATGTATCCAGCGAGTGAATACTGCAGAGGCGCGCCGTCTCCCGAGACACGCAGCGCTCCCGTATAGGTTTCGCCAGTTGCGCGTGCGAGCGCGAAGTCGGAGTCGATCACGTAGGGGTTGCTCCCTTGGAGCCGGGCAAATCCAAACGCTTCGACCTTGAACAACGGATCGAGTGTCCACCCAAAGTACGCGCCGTAAAGTTGTGACCCGCTCGAGTAGGGTCCGCTCACGTCGTCGAACGAAGCGCCTACGGGCCGGGCGCTATCGAGGATGGCTGCGAGCAGCTCGAGATCGACTTTGCTGGTGGCGACGTGCAAGCGTGCAGCATCGAGTGTGCGGGCAGAGGGTGACCAATCTGCGTTGCCGAGCAAACGACCGTCACCCCATGTGACCGCCTGACGACCCAAACGAAAGTACGTGCGACGTGGAGGATTGGGGCGATCGGCAGGCGTGGGATCGGTCGTGCTCACCGGCTTGGCGCGGACCTCGAAAAAAGTCTCGTAGGCACCAAACGCCGAAAAACCAGCCCCGCCAGCGATGAAACCAAACGGCGGAGTCTGTCCCCACGCGCGTGCATCTTGGAAGGTGACCTGCGCACGCAAGGCTCCGTGTTCGGCACCAAGACCGAGTCGCGAGCGTTCGAGCACGGCCCACGCATTGTCGACGACCGGACCTGCGACACCGCGCTGCGACGACCCGCCGAGATCGACAGGCGAGTGACGAAACTCACCCGTTGTTCGAACTTCGAGCAATGGCGTGAGTTGGAAGTCGCCAACCTGCAGGGTCGGTTTGCCATCGGGAGGAGATTGCGCGGCAGCGTTGCTCGCGAGCAACCCACCTGACAAACCGAACGAAATGGCGCAAAACAGGGCGCGCGAGTGCACGGGCGGCACGCTAACACAACCTGCGTGAGTTTCGGTCTGGGACTCTCACGCGTCTTTTTTGGGGGCGCTCTTGGC
>JAYVXK010000963.1:0-3908 GCA_043785265.1 Myxococcales bacterium
TCGATCGATTGCGAGGCGTCGTCGTTGAAGGGAGTGACGATTGCGGTGAAGGTTCCTTCGAGCACCATGGGGTGGTTATTGCCTGAAGTGGTCTCGGGGGGCAACTCCGTCCCCGTCCGCCGTCCCCGTCCCCGTCCCCGCTCCCGTCCCCGTCCCCGCCCGTCCCCGCTCCCGTCCCCGTCTCCGTCTCCGCTCTCGCTGTGCCGTCTCCGTTCCTTTGCGTGCGACTCGTTTGGCAACGGATGAGGCGCCTGGTAGCATCGCTTGTCGTGGGCGATGAGATTCGGGTCAAGGGCTCGGTAATTTGGGGCGTTCTGCATGCGCTCGAAAAAGGCGGAGGGTGGGACTGTCGTCAGGCGGTGCTCGCAGATCTCGCTGGCGAGTTCGGTGAGAACGTTCACACGCGTAGCCTCATCGCGACAGGCTGGTATCCCGTCGCGTGGCATCGTGAGCTGCTTGGCAAGGTGATGCGGCACGGCGGGCCAACTGCTTTGCGCGAAACGATTCACATCTCCACGCGCCAGAGCGTGAGCACGATCCACCGCATTTTGGTGCGCATGTTCTCGCCGGACTCGCTCATCAAGCAGGGCGCGCGTCTCTTCTCGAGCTTCTTCGAAGCCAAGATTGTGGCGCATCAAGTCAAAGACGGACTCTCACGTGTCGAGTGGATCGGCTGCCACGGATTCGACAAAAACTGCTGGCTCGCGCAAACGCAATCGGTCGAAGAACTCGTGGCGATGACTGGCGCAAAACTCAAGCGACGCAGTGTGATCTCAGGCGGCGAAGACGGCGACAGCGCCATGATCCTCGAGCTCTCCTGGCAAGTCTAAGATAGCAAGTCTAAGATCTCCCTTAGCCTAAGGACGGCGACGGATCCCTCAGCGAGCCAGCGACGGAAATACCCGTCTCCAGAACCCATTCGAGAGCATGCGAGTGGGGTCGTACTGCGCCTTCAGTTCAGTCACGCGACCAACTCCCCACGCGTACGCGCGCCGGAGTGACTCCGCAGACGCGAACACGTTTTTCACCAAGTGCACACGCCCGCCCATGTTTTCGCAGCTCTCCGCGATCTCCGCGTAGGCGGCTTCCTCTTCTGGAAAACTGGCACGCAGCGGGTCTTCGAAGGTGATGGTGATCGCGTAGCCCGAGATGTCGTGGTTCGACGACAAGACGAACTTCTCGTCGGCATCGTCGGGCAAGTACAACACGTCGATGAGCGGCGGGTGCAAACCGCGCGTGGTCAAGATGGCGTCCGCGCTCTCGAGAAACTCGGCGAGCTTCTGTTTGGTTTGATCTTGATCACCGGGCACGAGCGGAATGACAAACGTCTGCTGACGAATGCCCATGGGGAAGCCGAGCTTGCGGCCCGCGCGCCTCACGGCGTCGTTGCCTCCCTGAAAGAACGTGAACCCATCGAGTTCGTCGATCGCGTGTTCGTGCTGCGGCAAGAAGATATCGAGAATGTACAAATACCCAATGACTCGCGTGATCTCGAAAAACGCGAGCACTTGCAGGGTACGTTGCAACACCGACTTGGGCTGATGAAACGGCGACGGCGACAGCAGATTCTCGTCACCGTCGACATACTCCGAGTGCATCACGAAGCCTTGTCGGCCTTGGTTCATGTACACGACCGCCGAGATCGCCTGCATGCGCTCGACTGTCACACGCTGCAGCATCGAGATCTCGGTGGGGGCGTGATCGCTCGGACGCATGTGGCGGCGGTGCTCGTCGACCTTGGTAACGAGAGCGTGCGCGAGATCCCGTAGACCCGTAAACGGCGTGAATGCCGTCTTCACCACGATGTTGGAAAAGCCGACGTGCAAGAGTCGGTAGGTGACTTGAAGCACGATGCCCAGCAGACCAAAGCCGCTGACCGTTCCTTGAAATAGGTCCGCATTTTGGGAGCGCGAGCAGACCACGACCTGGCCATCGAGCTTCATCAGTCTCAAGCTCTCTACGTGATTGCCTTCTTTGCCGCAGCTGGGCGAAAAGCGCGAAAGGCAATCGGCCGACAGTGTTCCGCCGGCTGTCGCGAACTCCGTGCTCACCATGACATAAGGGACGTATCCCGCCTTGCTCGTCTTGCTGAGGATCTTGCCCCAAGGTGCGTTGGCGCCGACTGTGATCTTGCCCTGCGTCACCTCGCCGATCTCGGCAAAGCCTTCGAGCTGGATGACCATGTCTTCGTTCAGCGCGTGCGTGTCGAATGCCATCTGACCCGCGCGAATCGAGATCGTCCAATTCTTGAGCGTCGCTTCTGCGAGATGACTGCGCAGTTGGCCTTCGGTGCTTGCCTTGCGCAAACGCCCAAAAACACGCTGCGCGGAGTAAGAAACGAATTCTACTTTGCCGCCCGTCATGGTCAGGATCCTCTGCGATCGAAGCGCGCGCTCAAAGGTGAGCGCTTCGGATCTTCTTGCGATGTGTCGGTCGCAAAGAGCATCCTAGTCCCACATGGAATATCGACGCCTCGGAAAATCCGGCATCAAACTCAGCGCGCTCTCGTATGGAGCGTGGGTCACCTTTGGCGCGCAAGTCGGCGAAGACCTCGCCACAGAATGCATGACCGCCGCCTACGACGCCGGCGTGAACTTCTTCGACAATGCCGAGGCGTATGGCAACGGCAAAGGCGAAGAGTTAATGGGCGCCGTGCTCAAGAAGTCGGGCTGGCGACGCGAGAGTTATGTGGTCTCCACCAAGATTTTTTGGGGCGGTACGGGTCCCAACGACAAGGGTCTCTCGCACAAGCACGTCATTGAAGGCGTGCACGCGGCGCTGCGTCGTCTGCAACTCGACTATGTCGATCTCTGTTTTTGCCACCGTCCCGATCCCGAAACGCCCATCGAAGAGACCGTCCGCGCGATGAACGTGCTCATCGCTCAGGGCAAGATTTTTTATTGGGGCACGAGCGAGTGGAGCGCCGCAGACGTCATGCGCGCGCATGGAATCGCCAAGGAAAATGGGCTCACACCGCCAGTCATGGAGCAGCCGCAATACAACATGCTGTCGCGTCGTCGCGTCGAACTCGAATACGCGCCGCTCTATTCGGAGCTCGGCACGGGCACGACGACTTGGAGTCCGCTCGCGAGTGGCTTGCTGACGGGCAAGTACAACGACGGCATTCCAAAAGGCAGTCGGTTGGATTTGCCGAGCATGTCTTGGCTCAAAGAGATGGTGATGGACGAGACGCATCTCGCAAAAGTCCGCAAGCTCGATCCCATCGCCAAAGACCTCGGCGCAACCATGGCGCAGCTCGCGATCGCCTGGTGCCTCAAGAATCCCCACGTATCGAGTGTGATCACAGGCGCGAGCCGCAAGGAGCAGGTGGTCGAGAACATGAAGGCGTTCGACATCGTGAAGAAGCTCACACCAGAAGTGTTGAAGCGCATCGACGACGTTCTGGACAACGTACCTAAGGAAGGCGACTGAACACTTAGATCCTTAGATCTGAAACGGTCCGCGGAGTGCAGCGCCTTGCAGATGCGACAGGAAATTGTCTCGTTGGGTCACGTCGTCCATCCACTTGGCTTCTGTGTCGTCGACGCGACCGCGCTCCACCATCGAGGCTAGTTTTCCGAGGCGCGCGGTGTGTGCACGGATTCGTGCGAGCGCGTAGCCCATGGCGGTGCCTGTCTTCAGGATGAAATTCCAGTCACTGGACTGCAGGAGCAAGAGCTCGCGGATGGCTTGGTCGAGCGCGCGGCCGACCAGTCCTGTGGCGTGCTGGTGATCGCGAGCGAGCTTGGCAACACGACGGGTCGCGTGGTGAACATGTCTCCACGTCCATGCGGACTCGGGGCCGACCCACACGCCGCCGTAGCCGCCCGCGCCCCATGACGACGCACTCGGCGTTGCGCTCACCATGACGGGAGATCGATCCAAGTATTGTCGCAACGTGATCGGCT
>JAYVXK010000964.1:0-3898 GCA_043785265.1 Myxococcales bacterium
GGCCTCGCGAATCCACCGAGGCACGCACCGCGATCAATACGCCGGCGCCGATGGTCGAGCCCAAGCCCTCGCGCCCGCCCGCTGCGGCGCTCGTCGATGACGAAGAAGCCATCCCCGAGGTCGAACCCGACACCTCGGAGCCAAACAGCACACGCGGAGGAGACGAAGAACTCGCCGCAGAAGACCTCGTGTCGGTCGAGAACGCGCCGAAGCGAAAGTCGAGTCCGCCGCCCTCCACGAAAGCAGACAAAGCGCAGCCTCCCCCGCTCGCGAAAACTCCATTGGTGATTGTTCCACCAAGCATCGCAGCGCCGATTGGTCTCGCTCCGCCAGCGGTGACCAGCGATGCCGCGCAAAAGCGCAAAGGGCGTCTGTGGTGGGAAGAGCTCTTTGGTGACGACTTCATTCGCACGATGGCGAAGATCACGGACGAGCAAATCGCCGCAGAGGTCGACTTCATCGAAGACAGCCTCGGAGTCGCCAAGGGCGGCACCATGCTCGATCTGGCGTGTGGCACGGGCCGTCACGCGATCGAGCTCGCGCGCCGCGGCTATCAGGTCGTCGGCTTCGATCTCAGTTTGGCCATGCTGGCGCGCGCCGCAGAAGAAGCACAAGAGCGCGACCAGAAGATCAACTTCGTCCAGGGCGACATGCGCGAGATGACCTTCGAGAACACCTTCGATGGCGTCTACTGTTGGAACACCAGTTTCGGCTTCTTCGAAGAAGAGAAGAACGCGATCGTCTGCGGCAAGGTCCACAAATCGCTGCGCGCGGGCGGGCAGTTTTTGCTCGACGTGGTCAATCGCGACTTCATCGTGCAGCAATCACCGTCGCTGGTGTGGTTCGAGGGTGACGGCTGCATCTGCATGGACGAGATGCAGGTCGACTGGATCACGAGCCGTATGCGCGTCAAACGCACGATGATGCTCGACGACGGGCGCACCAAAGAGATCGAATATTCGATCCGTGTCTACTCGCTGCACGAGCTCGGAAAACTGCTGCACGACCAAGGTTTCCGCATCGCCGAGGTCAGCGGTCGCACGGCAACGCCTGGTGTCTTCTTTGGCGGCGCATCGCCACGCACGCTGATCCTGGCTGAAAAGAAGTAGTTTCTAGCTGCCGTACTTGGCTACGAGTGCGCGGGCGCGCTCTGCGAAGCCAGCGAGGTGGTAGCGCTCGAAGTCGGCCCATGTAGTGAGCGTGCGTGTGTCGGTGACTCGGTCGAGAAACAGTTTTCCGTCGAGGTGATCGCACTCGTGTTGAAAGGTGCCTGCGGTCAACCCTTTGACTTCGAAGTCGAGATCCTCGCCGTCGCGGTCCCACGCGCGCACACGCACCTGCGACAATCGCGGAGCTTCACCGCGCATGTTGGGGACCGACAGACAGCCTTCGTAGTTCATGAAGGTATCGCCGGAGAGTTCGAGCTCTGGATTGACGAGAATGGTGAGCGGAAAGTTTGGCTTGTACGGATAGCGCGGATTGTCCTTCACCCAGATCGCGCAGACACGGATCGGGCGGAAAACCTGGTTCGCCGCGAGGCCCGCGCCATTGGCGTCGACCATCGTCTCGACGAGATCGTCGATGAAGCGTTGCATGTCTGCGCTAGCGAGTTCCTCGCGCGTGAGCTTGCGTGCAACCTCGCGCAAGACAGGGTGACCGATGGTCGCGATCTTCAAGATGGCCATGTTCGAAATACTAGCGCATCTGAGTTTTCACCCAGGTTAGTCGTCGCCGAACGCGATGCCATCGGGAAAGACACCGACGACCCATCGCTTGCGCGTTGCGAGCGTGATGGGATCGATCTCCAGCACAGCACCGCTCGTGACGTGATCGCCTTCGCAAACCACATAGACGCGTGCGTCTTTGGCCACGCGCGTGACGTGAGGAGACTTGCACTCCGCGTCCGTGTAATTTACACGTTTTTCGAGCCTGTTTTCAGCCACATTGACTCGCGCGAGACCGTCGGGGCCTTGAGTCGGGACGAGCACGATTCGAGGCGCGACGAACGCTGGCATCATCGCGTGACCGCCAAGTACGAGCACAGAGTCCGGCTTCATCGTGCGCGTGGGAACGTCGAATGTCCGCACGTCACCGCTCTCGAGATCAGCGACCACACCGACGACGTCGTCCGCGGAGAGAGCGACTGCGTAGGGGCCATACCGAGGTGCGCCGAGCAAACCGGGCATACCGCCGACGGGCACTCGCGCCGTGGCCAGGTCTGCCGAGTGGAGATCGACGAACGCGATCTCGTCAGAGCCGTAGCACGCGATGACCGCCAGCGAATCATCGTGCGTGGTGACGACTCCGTGTGGAGCCACACAGATGGGCCGAGTCGAAATGAGTACTCCGGTGGCCTCGTCCCACACTTGAAGCGCCGCGCTCATCTTCGACGGGATCGCTCCGGCTGCTGCTTGTTGCATGGCTCTCTGCATGTCGAAGTGCGTCACCAAAACCCGTGTGCCGTCGTGAGTGAGAACGACGTCTCCGGGATTTTCTTCTGTGTCGTGACTCTCGCGAACGCCCAGAGTCGTCAGGTCGAGGGTGAGGAGCGCGCCGTTTTGCGTTGCCCGACCGTGACCAGAATGCTTACCAGGTGCCTGTTTTTCAGGGGGAAACGCGAGCGCGACAAACACCTTGTCGTCTCCGGAGCGCACGGCCAAGTGATGCGGCGCTTCGTGCGCGTCTGGGTCGATGTCGAGCGAGACGCTCACGACGCGCTCACTGTCGCGATCGATCACCGAGATTTCGTCGGACCCGTTGTCCGTGACGTAGGCCGCGTGCGCATGTTCGATTGGCACAGGCGATCGCGCGGGGGGCTTTTTCTTCGAGCAACAAAGAGAGACGAACAAGAGCGCCGCGAGATACAACGTGGTCGTGCGCCGTTCTGTCATCGTCCTCGCGCTCACGCTCGCATCAGCATACGCGCCTTCGATTGCGCGCGCGAACGGCCGCTTCCCCCGCGCGCAACAAATCGCCGTCGACCCAAGCGATGCGCGTCACCTGGTCTTACGCGCAACCTTCGGACTCATGACGACGACCGACGCGGGCAAGACTTGGCGTTGGGTCTGCGAGCAAGCGATGGGTTTCTCGGGCGCGTGGGATCCTCCCATCGCGTTTGGTCGCGATGGATCGCTGCTCATCGGTCTCACCGATGGCCTCACGGTCACGCGCGACACGTGCAGCATGCAAGGCTCGATGAAGGGCGAACTCGTCAGCGATCTGTCTGGAGACCTGATCGCAACCTCGACGGCGTCCAAACCCGCTGCGCTCTGGCGACGCGGAAAAGACGGGCGATCGTCGCGACTTGGTGAGGGACTCGCGGGAGTGTATCTCGACACCATCGACGCGGCGCCGAGCAAACCTTCACGCGTGTACGCCACCGGCGTGCAAGTCGGAGAGGCACCCGAGGCACACCTCTTCGTGTCAGACGACAGCGGCGCCACTCTCAAAGAAGTCGTTCCGGTGTTGCCTACCAAAGGCAGACTCTTCCTCGCAGCGATCGATCCACACGACCCCATGCATCTGTTCGTGCGACAGCTCGGCGATCGAGGCAGCGATTTGCTCGTCAGTGGAGATGGCGGTCACAGTTTTTCTGTCGGTCTGCATCTCGACGGGGCGATGATGGGATTTGCGATCGACCCGTCGGGCGAAAAACTTTGGGTCGGCTCTGCGGACGAATCGCAAGGCATCTACGTGTCGCGCAACGGCGGAGTCAGCTTCACGCAAGTGGCGAAGGTGATTGTGTATTGCCTCGCGCGCGTAGGCGACGACCTCTTGGTGTGCTCAGAACCCTTTCGTCCAGGCGGATTTGCGATCGGCATCAGTCACGACGACGGCACGACCGTGGCACCGCTCGCTACTTTCTCGGACGTGTTGGGCCCGGCACTATGCGACGCCG
>JAYVXK010000965.1:0-3898 GCA_043785265.1 Myxococcales bacterium
TCGAGGGCGCGAGTTCGTGATGAACCTCTTCACATTCGCGTTCAAGGTTCTTCGCGATCAACTCGCGTTGTGGCCGACACTCGCGTGGCTGTTCGTCGCGGTGCCAGGGATCGCGCTGATCTCCGCAAAAACAAGGCCTCTCGTAGCGGCGATCCTCTTGTCGTGTGGATTGTACGCGTTGCTTGTTTCGTGGAACGGGGCCGCTCGTTACCAGAACTTTCGGTACTACGCGCCCGCGCTGGAGCTGCTCCTGATCGCGACGTGTCTTGGCATCGGGGCTCTCGCTCGCTCACGAGCGCGCGTCGTCGCCCTGCCGCTCGCAGCGTTTTTGATCGCGGGTGCTGCATCGCGTGTGGGATCGCAGATCGATCACTTTGTCGTCGCGAGTACCAACATTCATGATCAACAAGTCGAAGTGGGTCACCGAATCGCCACGCGCACTCCGGCCGATGCGATCGTTCTGGTGGGAGACGCGGGCGCCATCGCGTACTTCTCAGGGCGACACGCCATCGATGCGCTCGGTCTCGGCGGCTATCATGCGGCCCCCTTCATTGACGCGGCTCCTGATGGCGAAGCCGCGACCGCAGAGATTCTGCAACGACTCGAGCCGAACATGCGACCCACGCATCTGGCGCTCTACCCCAACTGGTTTCCGGCACTCACGAGTCACTTTGGTCGTGAGATCGATCGCGTGACCATCGAGCACAATGTGATCTGCGGTGGACCCACCAAAGTGCTCTACGAGGCTAATTTCAGCACCCTGGACGGCGATGGCCCGCCTGGAGGAAATCTGCTCGACGAAATCGATGTCGCCGATGTCATCAGTGAGAGCGCGCATGACTACGTATCGCCCGCTCCTTTCGGAGGCTGGACACTGCTCGACGTACGCGCCAGAAGTGACGGTCGGCGCGTGTTCGACGCAGGGCGCACTCTGCCTGATGGTCAGAGAGAGAGCTTTGTCACCAAAGCGCGCGGCGCAGTCGTCGTGGTGATGCGCACCGACAACAGTGACGCGAGCGCAAGCGTGACATCGGGAGGCGCGAGCGCGACTCTGACCGCCACGACGAGGTCTCGCGAGGGTTGGATTGAACTGCGCGCCCGACTTTCAGTCTCTGAGCGCGTCGAGATCGCTCCCCAAAAAGGCGCGCTCCGCGACTATCACCTTTGGATACTCGCGGACTGATCAGACTGCGTCGCTGCGCTTGGGACGCGGAGGAACGCCGAACGCGATTCGAACTTCGTCCGGAATGCGCGTAGGTCTGCCTGCCGTGGTGTCGACGAAGCCCCATGTCGTCAGTCCTTTCGCGAGGACCATTCCGTCGCGCACACGCACGACCTCGGTCTCACGTTGAACTTTCGCAGCGGCCACGTTGCAAACGCGCGTTCGCAGTTCGAGTGCCTCGCCGCGAACGGACGGACGCAGATAATCGACTTCTTGTCGGCGAATGACGAAGACCGCACCCAGCCGTGCATAGCCTTCGTAGCCGAGCCCAACCGCTGTCGAATGTGCGACCGCGACGTCTTGAAGCCAACGAACGTAGGCGATGTTGCTGGCATGACCGAGTTCGTCGATGTCGGCGTCTTGGACTTCGATCGTGAGGGTGAATGTGGGCAGCGTCTCCATCGATGCAAGTCACCCTAACACTGGCCCACTCCGCACGGTTTGTGCTTTGAATAGGCTCGATGCCGCGTGCGCTCGCCCGTTCTCAGTTTGACGCCGTCGAGTCTTCGACCCGATCGTTCTCGATCGCAGAGGGCGCGTGGGCTCGCACACAAGCTCGGCTGTCGCGGTATCTGCCGAGCGACGAGACTCGCGCCACGCTGCGAGAAGTCGTGCTCATGCGACACGATCTTGGAGCGGTGATTCCAGATCATCGCAGCGGCGACGATGTTGTCGTTCTCGTTCATGGTTTTTTTGCGAGCGCCGGCGTGTGGCGTCCGCTCAAGCGCAGGCTCGAAGAAGAAGGCGCCCGTGTCGCGTCGTTCACCCACGCGCCCGGCACGCCAGTTCGACTCATCGCAAAACAACTCGAACGGCTCGTCGATCGCATCGTCGTTGGCGCACGCGTTCACGTCATCGGCCACAGCCTTGGCGGGGTCGTCGCGCGTTGGTACGTGCAAGAGCAAGGCGGTCATGCGCGCGTGACGCAGACGATATCTCTCGCCAGTCCATTTGGGGGTGCCCCCGCGGCTCGGAACTTTCCGATCTTGGTCGGCAACGATCTGGCTCCAAACAGCCATGTTCTCACGCGCCTTCGTGCGCGCGCTCACGTGCATGACGTTCCACACTTGTCGATCACCAGCACAGGCGATCGAATGGTGCCTGCTCGGGCGGCCGCGTACCAACGTCACGACTATGTGATGCTCGACGGCATTGGACACAACTCGATGCTCTACGACGAAGAGGTCGTGGACATGGTCGTGCGTCGCATCTTTGATCCGCCCGCGAGCACCATTCGACCCAAAAAGTAGGGTCTGCCATCGCCACGCGCCCCGTGCTACTCACGTCGCGTGCGCTATGTCATCGCCGCCTCTCTTGCGCTCGCCGCGCTGTCGTCTGCTTCGCTTGCGCGCGCGGACGTCACGTCATGGTTGGCGCTTGGTGCAGGGGCGACAGTGGAGCGGAGCGACGTGACCCCCGACGTCATCGATGCTGGGCCGAATTTCTCGGCGTCGATCGGCGTGGGCAGTTCACCCGTACCCAAGCTCATCGTCGGAGGCGTGTTTCGCGCGCTCGTCAATTTCGGCCTCGGCACGGACATCAGCCTATCTGCGCGAATCGCGACTCGCGGATTCGTGCGCGGTGGTTTCGGTCTCGCGGTGGATGTCGGGCCTACGTATCGCTACTGGCGAGGTGGCGATTACGGCAGGTTTCCGCTGCAGGGTGTGATCACCATCGGCTTTCCGGCGGGCCTGCAACTCGGGCTCGGCGGTCACTTCTGGAGTCTCGACAACCAACACTCGGCGCTCGGCGGTTTCGCAGTCCTCGAGATCGATCTGCTGCGACTCACGCTCATGCGCAAAGACAACCTCGAACAATATTGGCCGAACCCGTCTGCGGCGGGCGACCTTCGCTAGCGATCGTCGTGGCGCAGCTCGGGCTGTTTGGGGACGAGGGCGGCGTCGTCGCATGTGTCGACGAGGAGGAGCGCGAGCTCGCAAGCCTTCTGCCTGCGTTCGTGCGTCTCGGCACCAGTTCGTGGACGTTCACGGGTTGGGACGGCATCGTCTACGACGGTCGTCCGACCGAAGAACAGCTGAAGAAGACTGGCCTCCACGCGTATGCGCAGCATCCGCTCTTTCGCACGGTGGGAATCGATCGGAGCCATTACGGTCCGCTCACGGCGCGCGATCTAGCGGGGTACGCGACTCAACTGCCCAAAGGCTTTCTCGCGATCTCCAAAGTATGGGACGAGATCACCACGTTCGTTTTTCCCAACCATCCACGCGCGGGAGAACGCGCCGGAAAAAAGAACCCGTTGTTTTTGGACCCGAGCAAGACACGCGACGAAGTGCTCTCGTTTTACACGTACGAATTCGCTGAATTCACGGGCCCGTTTGTGTTCGAGCTGCCTCCCGCGCCGAGCGGCGCAGTCGGAGATGGCCGCGAGCACGTCGATGCGATCGAGCGACTCCTCGCAGCGCTGCCCATGAATTATCGCTACGCGTTCGAGCTACGCAATCGAGAGTTGCTGACGCCGCGCTACTTCGACGTATTGCGTGAGTATGGGGCGGCGCACGTCTACAACATGTGGACCGCGATGCCGCCAGTACGCGAACAACTCGCGCTATCGGAGCCCACGACTTCGTTTGCGATCGCGCGATTGATGCTGCCGCCGCGCACTCGCTACGAGCAGATGAAAAACGCCTATCAACCGTTCAATCGCATCGTGCACGC
>JAYVXK010000966.1:0-3896 GCA_043785265.1 Myxococcales bacterium
ACGGGCATCGGGTTGGGTGGCAGCGGGTGGTCCGCGCACATCGTGAAGGTCATACCCTGGAGTCGCGTAGAAGCCGTCGAAGCCTGGCATCCCATGCCTACCTACGACTCGCTAGCAGTTCACTTCGTGGACTCTGACGGCGCGCTGAGAGTCGTCGAGTGTCGGCGACTCCACCCGTTCATGGGCTTGGGGTTACCGGATATTCGCGTCGAGCAATTTGCCCGATTCGCTGGTGGGAAGGTCGCATTACTGGGCGGTCCCAATACGCCGCTACGTCCACGCCAATCCTTGGTCGCACCCTACGCTCGCGCATGGGGCATCGACATGCTTCTCGGTGTGATCGCATTGCGGCTCGCTACCAATATCGACATCGCTTGGATCGCGCTCACCATCGCTGGCGTCGTTACCTGGATGCTCTTCGTCCGCTACTGCCGGGCACGCGCGCGTCCAGTGGTGCGTCGCCTTGCGTCCTTCGAAAAAGGTAAGATGGGTTCATGAGCGTGACACGCGCGCAGCCTCCCCGCGCCTTTTACTTCCAACCCTCGTCAGCGGCCGCCTCTGTCATGAAGGGAAGGTCCACGCCGAAGTGGCAGAGACTGTGCTGGGCGATGAAGAGTACTGGCCATCACTTCATCCGTCGTTGAGTTCGCGCATGAGCTTTGATTGTGGCCCCGCCGGCCAGCGCGCCTAGCCACGCAACCGCGCGTTGGTATCATCGTGCTCATGTCGATGATTGTGCTCTTTGCGATCCATCGCGCGAAGAAGATCTCCGCAGTCTTCTTCGGCGGTGACGAACACGGATTCGTGGGGCTTCGCGACGGTTGGGAGGAACTGGTGCCGCGTGACATCATTCAGGACGAGCGTGCGTTCGACCGTTGGATTGCTCAGGACCTCGACGCGCGACTCGTTGGCCTCACGCCGCCAGGCTTCACCCCCAAGAAGGGAATCAGGCACCGCTGAGCGCATGGTGCTCCGTCACGTCGCCGAAAGAAACCTCGCCTTGCGCTCCTCGGTCGGGACACGGCACACCGCGCGCGCGCCGAGCAGTCGCTTTCGGTTGCGCGAGACGACGCCATAGACTGCGTCGCGGAACATGGGCGGCACGAGCAAGAACCCTCGCAAGAGTCGCCACGGACCGCTCAGCTGCCGCGCAATGCGCAGGCTCGCCGTGGACTGTGCATACGCGACGCCGCGCTCGATCAACACAATGCTGCCGACGCCCCCCTCGGGTAGCCCATGCGACGTGAGCAAATGCTTGCCCTCAGGCGACTGTCGCGACGCAAACCGAAAGACACCGATCGGATCATGCTCCAAGATGAAGTCCACCGTCGCGTCGCAGAAGCCGCATTCACCGTCGAAAATCACGATGGGGTGCTCACCGGGATCGATCATGGACGAGTGCTTAGGGCGACCCCGTGCGCTTGTCGACCCGTCGCAGGCGCTCACCCCTCAAATCGGAATGAAAAAACTCAGCCCAAGCTCGACCATCCCAAACGGATTGGGATAACTATCCACTCCAAGCGACAGCATCACCGACAACCCCAGCCACGGTCTCGGTTCGATCCGCACGCCACCCGTCGCTGCGAAAATGAACAGCGGCGGGTGCGCGCACGTTGGCCCGTTCGCGTCGTGTGTGCAAGTCGTCGCCAGTCGAGCAATCAGTCCTCCAAAGATTGGCCGCACGACTCGATCGGGACGAAGCGCCGCGTGATATCCGATCACACCAAACGCATACCGAACGTCATCTCCCGTCGGCATGTACCCGAAGCGCGCCCAGATCTCGTGCACCTTCGCCAGCCGAATCCCCGCGCCAAACATGACCGGCACATCATTGGCGTACGGCACGAACCCGGTCGTCACATCCAACACAATCGCCTTCGTTTGCGCTCGCGCTGAATCTTCGAACGCGAGCGCCGCAAGGAACACGACCGCACGCCAGAAGACCTTCACGCGGTTCGCCATCGCTTCAGGCTAGAGGTTTTGACCAACCGGGGCCATGGGAAGGTCGATGGGAAGGTCCTGTCTCGGACACGCCCGTCCCAGTCCACCGTCGCCGTCCCCGCACGTCGCCGTCCCCGTCCCCGTTCCCGTCGCCGTCCCCGTCGCCGTCGCCGTCCCCGTCAGCCCCCACCCGTCCGTGGGGGAGGAGAAGAGACTGGGCCTCTGGAGGATCGCTTCTCCTCCTCCCCCATGACCATGGGGGAGGCCGGGTGGGGCTTCCCGTCCCCTCCCGCCTTCTTCCGAATCAGACCTTCCTGCGCAGTCGACGCCACCAGCCGCCCGTCTTGCGTGAACAACCTGCCGCGAACCAGTCCTCGTCCGCCGTGCGCCGCGGGACTGTCCATCTCGTGCAGCAGCCATTCGTCCACACGAAACGGTTGGTGAAACCACATCACGTGATCGAGACTCGCGACCTGCATCCCCTTGGTGTGCCACATCACTCCATGCGGCAGCAGCGCTGTCGTCACGAACGCGTGATCGGATGCGTACGCGAGCAAGTAGCGATGGAGCGCGGGATCGTCTGGCAGACGACCGATCGTCTTGAACCACACCATGCGGCGGGCGCGCTGCTTCGGTGGCGAGAGAAAATCACTCTCCACGTCGAGAGGACGAATCTCGAATGGACGCTCCGCGAACGCGCGCGCGTGCAGCACCGCAGGCAAACGATCTTTGAGCTCGCGAAAGCGCTCTTGTTCGGTGGGAAGTGTCTCGGGCGCTGGCACCTTCGGCATTTCGTCTTGATGCTCGAAGCCTTTTTCTTCGACTTGAAACGACGCCGCCAGATTGAAGATCGCATGCCCGCTTTGAATCGCGACTACCCGTCGTGTGGTGAACGATCCGCCGTCGCGAATGCGATCGACGTCGTACACGATCGGTTTGGACACATCGCCCGGCCGCAAGAAATAGGCATGCAACGAGTGCACGTGCCGCTCTTTGGGAACAGTCTGCACCGCCGCCGAGAGCGCTTGTCCGAGCACTTGCCCGCCGAACACAGTGCCCCAGCCGAGGTCTTGGCTCTGACCGCGAAACAGATTCTCTTCGATGCGCTCGAGTGCGAGCAACTGCACGAGCTGCTCAAGAACAGGTGACATGCGCGGGCTACTTCACGACGCGCAGGTACGGTGGCAGTTCGCGTTTCGGTTTGCGCTGTCCCATCGGCGGCGGGGTCTCGAGCGCGCGACGCTCCACCAGGTGTTGACCACGCCGCGCCTCGGGCGCGGACGTGCCGTCACGCTCTTCGGCCACAGCGGGCTCGGATGTTGGAGTTGAATCTTCCGCGGGCTTCACGGCGACGAGACGCTGTCGAATGTCTGCGGGCGGCGGCAACGACTCTTCCGGCGGTTGCTTCGACGTACGCTTCTTCGCGGGCTTCTTCGCGGCTGCTTTGGCGGGTCGCGCGGGCTTGTCGGTCACGGTCACTGGCTTGGCCCTCTTCGTCTTGCGGGTCGCTTTTTGAGGTGAAGGCGATGGCTTGGTTGCGCCTGCGGTCGCCGCTGCGCTCGCGGAGGCTGCTTGCACTTCGGGGGGCAGGTCGTCGGGCCACACCATGCCGCGACCGTCTTCGCCAACCATCGCATACACACACGACCAAGGCATCGAGCACCAAAAACCGCGACCGCCGAAGCTCAACGTGCAGGTGATGCCCGCGTCCTCGACGCGCAAGTCAGGAATCGGGACCGCCATGTTCAAGCCCACCTGCAACACGAGCTGCGGTTGCGACTTGAAGTTCATCGGCACCACGCAGCCCTGGCGTCGCGGGTCGACGTGCACAAATACGGTCGCCCGCTCGAGCAGAGCAAGGATGACGTCTTTCTTGGGAGGGAGCGGCTGCCCCATGAAGCACTAGATAGCGTATTACGCTCATCTTCGCATGTCGATCGTCACGCGCCTCCAGA
>JAYVXK010000967.1:0-3895 GCA_043785265.1 Myxococcales bacterium
AGTCGATCGACAAAGCAGCGTGCGCATCTTGTTGCCAGACGCCGAGCATTGGATGCGCGTGAAGTTCTGGGGCATCCCCACACTCGTTGGATTTCGCTACGGACAAGGCCACCACGCGATCGTCGGCGGCTACATCACTCACGTGCCTGACAACACCGTCTCGGGCATCTGCGCCAAGAGCTTCGAGGGTTGGGCCATGCCGCTCATCGAGGCCTACGACATCGACGTCCAGCGCGATCCTCCGACGGCTGCTTCGTGGAATCGTCATCCTGGTGACGGCGACGCTCTGATTGCCGATCTCGAATCGCTCACTGCGAAAGGCGCAACCTTGATGGAGCGCGAAGAGTACGCCGTCGGCTACGCCGCTTATCCTGCTTGGAAGGGGGCGTGTCTGATCATGGGCGTGGCAGTCCCTGCGCGCGACAACGACATGGACCGCGCGAAGGCCGTGCGAGATCGGTTCATGAAAGACGTCTTGCCGAAGGTGGAGATCCTGAACGACGTCGAGCCGCCGAATCGGTTCTGAGCGCAGGACTTCTCCTCGACACCGTCGCGACCATCGCGAAAAACAAGCCAAACAACCCGAAGGCGTCGTGGTCGCGCGCGGTCGAGACCGTGCACCCACCGCCAGCGCTCACGTCGGAGCGAGTCGTTTCCGTGGGACGAGATGCGTCGAACGAGATGCCTCCGCCTGATGCGTCAAGTGTGCTCGCGTCGATCTCTGGAGTGGGTGGTGTGGTGGTCGCGAAGGCCCACTCGGGCAAAGGGTAGGTGCCTTCCTCTGCAGCGTGCCGCGCTTGATCGATGAGCCACGCCGACCAAACATCCATCCGCGAAAAAACAGGTAAAGTACACGCATCGGCGTTGCCTCGCGCGACCAGTCCAAAGACCAACGGCTTGTTCGGATCCGTGACGTCGAGCGCGGGTCCGCCCGAGTCCCCGCCGCAGTTGCCGGTGTCGCCTTCGATTTCTCCAGCCACCATGATCGGCTGCAAATCAGGCCCAACCAAGCCCGGCTCACACCCAGGTGGAATGCACTTCACGGCAAGACCGCTCCGCTGATTGCGAACGCCGAGTCCGCCCAGTCCATCTCCGCCGTAGCCGACGGCGGTGTACGGATCGCCTTTGTTCGGCGGGGCGGCAATGCGTGGAGCGATCGATGGCGCTCCAAAATATCCGGTACGCAAATGGAGGACGGCGACGTCATGACCGCAGACGCCATCGCCAGGTACCGTTGCGACGACCGACGCGATGAACCACGGTCCGCCGTCTTGCACACTCTTGGCGGGCGTCACGATGAAGTTGTCTGCTGGGTAGTTCGTGCCAAAGCGCGATTTGCTGCACGCCACACCATTGGCGGCATCGAGCAGCGGCGCTACGCAATGACGCGCAGTGAGCACCAGATTGGGGGCGATGAGCGTGCCCGAGCAGAGTTCGTCGGGATTGAGATAGGGCGTGAAAGCGCATGTTCCGACGCAGCGAAAGATGCCGACGACTGCCGCGTGGGTGGTGTCGAGCATGCCACCCTTGATCGGTTGCTCGTCGCTCGCCACGCGCTCGAACGGCGCACTGCTGCACGCGAGTAACATTCCAAGAGCGACGATCCACCGCATGGTCTCGATCTTATCCTCAAAGTTGGCCGCGTCGCACGTGACGTTCGACGATTACACATGATCACTGAACGCCGTCAGAACCGCAGCGCACGATCTCACGAGTCGCTCATGCTCTTCCTCGAGCACAAGTTGCGATCGCTGAATGTACGCGCGCTCACTCTCGGCACCACGGACGGTCACCTGATCGCAGGCGCTGGTGAGGACGTGGAGGCGATCGCTGAACTCGGTGCGATCGCGGATGGTGGCGAAAATACAACGGATCGCGTCGCGACTTGGCGCATTCGTATGAACCATGTCGACATGGTGCTGACGTCGATGGGCGGCGCGCTCGATCCCGACCTTGGCGACGGCATTCGGCGCATCCTCGGCTGACTCGCGGCAGATCTTGTGATTAGCTGCGCTGCATGCGGTCACTCATGTTCCTCTTCTCGTGCATTGCGTTGACGATTGCGCTCGGCTGCAGCAGCGACACGACGCAACAAACGGACGCAGCGACTCCGCAGCAAGATGCAGCAAAAGACACCGCGCCGAGTTCACCCTGTGGCGCACTGCCCGCGATCACTTGCAGGCCAGGTGCTGACGGCAAGGCGTGCGACCTCGTCTCGAAGCCGCTGCAATGCCTCCCGAACGCGACGCAATGGACTTGTCCAAGTGGCACGGTTTCGGCTGACAAATGCGGGTGCAACACACAGGGCACGAGCCTGCAGCCTGGCGATCCGTGCGGCGTGAAAGACGCAGCAGCAGAATGAACGGCTTTCGCGTAGGCTCGCTCTCGTGAGTGTCAAGCTGACTGTGGTGGGGAGGACCGACGTCGGGAAGGTCCGAACGAACAACGAGGATACTTTCGTCGTCGCGGATCTCGCGCGCAGCACGAAGGTCGATACGCTATCGGGTGAAAAATCGCTCGATGTGCCCACTGAGGGCATGCTCCTGGCCGTGTCGGACGGCATGGGCGGCGAGCAAGCCGGTGAGGTCGCGAGCGCGCTCGTGGTCGAATCGTTGCGACGCGAGCTCATCGAGAAGAAGGGCACCGCAGGCAGCGACGCGATCGCCAAGATGATCGACGCCGCCGTCGAGGGCGCCAACAAAGAAGTCTTCGACGCGTCGAAAGAGCCCGGAAAAAAGGGCATGGGCGCGACTCTCACCGCCGTGTTCGTCCTCAAGGACACAGCGTTCATCGCAGAAGTCGGCGACTCGCGCGCGTATCTCATTCGCGGTCACCGCATTCGCCAGATGACCCGCGATCAGAGCTTCGTGCAGTTGCTGGTCGACGCAGGCGCGATCAGTCCAGACGAAGCCAAAGACTATCCCCACAAGAATGTGATCCTTCAGGCGATGGGTCAAAAGCCTGACGTCAAGGCGGCCATTGGCAAGCTCGCGTTGCGTCGGTTCGACAAACTCTTGCTCTGCTCGGACGGTCTGTCGAACAAGGTGCAAGACACCGAGATGCGCGAGATCGTCGAGGCGACGAGCTCGCTCGACGACGCCTGCAAGAAGCTCATCACGCTCGCCAACGAGCGCGGCGGCGAAGACAACGTCACCATCATCATCGCCGAGCTCTCTGGCGACGACTTGCCGCCGCACAAAGGCGACGAGACTGTCACTCAGACCTACGAAATCGTCCGCGACTTCGTCCAAGTCGCAGAGGAGAACAAGACCAAGCCGAAGGTCGAAAGCGTCAAACCGCCAGCCGACCCGACGAAGGCCTCCGCGGTGGAGGCACCAGTCAAATCAGACGACGACAAGCCTGCCGAGGCTCAAGAGTCTCCCGAAGATGAAGACGACGACGAGATCAAACCGCCGCCGGAAGGTCCGCCGGGAGATCTGAGTACTCGACCGCAGCAGATGGTGGTCGCGTTTTTGATCATCGCGGTGATGCTCTACGTTCTGTATTCGATCGTCAGAGGCTGACGCTCACATCGATCCCCGCCGTGCCGCCTCGAGTGCGACGCGAGACAACACCTGCACGCCGACGATCATCATGGCGAAGCGCTCGTCACGGGTGAGCCCCTTCTTGAATCGCGCGGAGATTTGTTGTGCGACGACCGCCGTCTTGAACAGGGCGAAGCAATAATAAAAGAGGACATTGGAGACATCGCGCTTGGTCTTGTCTGCATAACGTTCTGCGAGTTCGCGACGCGTCAGGCTTCCAGGCAACATGGTGGGACCAAACGCGATGGTCTTCATCATGTCGTCATCGGTTGGGTCGACCCAGTAAGAGAGCGCGGTGCCGAGATCCATCAGCGGATCGCCGATCGTGGCCATTTCCCAGTCTAGAACGC
>JAYVXK010000968.1:0-3890 GCA_043785265.1 Myxococcales bacterium
CGTAGACGACGGCCCGAGCTACTACGACCCCGACTTCAACCCGCCGCCCGTGGACCCGACTCAAGACGGCGCCCAAGAAATGCGCGATTGCCGCACGTTCTCGAATGGAACGGAGACGTGGGTCCTCGCGAGCAACATGTACCCGAACAATGAATCGGGCGAATACTCCGCAGGCTGGGTCATCGACGAGAAGCCCGGCAAAGAGCACGTTCAAGATCCCACATTGGACTTTACGGACATCAAGGCTCCTGCTGACAAGAGCGCGCCCAAGCCCGTGCTCTATGAGGTCCCCGTGAGTGTGCGCGTGCCTGGTGGCGACTTCCTCATGGCATCTCGCATCCAGGGCAAACTGGTCGTCGCCAAACGCAAGGCCGACCTCGAGCCTGATGGCGACGCAGTCAAGATGACGTTCGCTGCGCCCATTGGAATGGCATCGATGACCGTCCTTGGATCCAATGTCGCGCTCCTCGTTCCCTCGCTCGGCAAGACTGAAGTGCTCGGCGCGACGTGGCCGACGGACTCCGCAGCCGTGAAGCCGAGTGCGATTGCGTTCGACGATCCCAACCCACCTACTGAAGGCGACCGCACCAGTCTCTCGACCGCGGCGACCAGTACGGGTGATTTGGTCGTCGGTTTCGTCGACGGCAAAACGACGCACAAAGCACGCCTCACGGTGCTCACCAGCGATCTCAAGCCGAAGAAAAAAGTGTTCGACGTGAGCGCCGACAACGCATCCGAGTTGCGCGTGACGGTGCTCAAAGACGACCGCTTCTTCGTCGCCTACCTCAAGATCGACAACGGCGTCGGCGAGGTCATGGGAGCGATCGCTCAGTGTAAGTAGCGATCGTCCCAGCCACGAG
Source organism: Myxococcales bacterium (assembly GCA_043785265.1). Lineage (GTDB taxonomy): Bacteria > Myxococcota_A > Polyangia > Polyangiales > Polyangiaceae > JANYHY01. The sequence continues at coordinate 861 of JAYVXK010000968.1, forward strand.
AGGTCTTCATCGCAAGAACGATCGCGTCGCCCACGCGAGGCGCGATCAAGTAATGACGTCGCGCACCAGGCACGGTGACCCCCACCCACTCCGCGGTCGACAACAGTCCGCTGAGCCAATCTACATCGAAGAGTCTGCGTGCAGCAGCGATCGCAAATCCGCTCGCTGCAGGGCTAGTTCCGAGCAGCAACGGACCTGAGTCCACGTCGCCTTGTCCATCGCAGGTGGTCCTCTCGCAAATGGCCTCTGCACCGGGCCACAGTTTTTTTCGATAAGCCCGGAGCGCTTTGGCTTGTTCGAGTGCGAAGGCTTCGTCCACGAACGCCAGGTAGTAAATGCTCCACGCGGCGCCTGATGCTCGTGGGCCGCCTTTGGCCTCACCATCATCACCGACCGCAAAATCGAGCAAGCCTGTCGTGGGATCGACCAGATGCGCCCGGGCATGAGTGATCGCGCGTGCGAGCAGCGGCGCGTGAGCCGCAGACCGGCCGACGTCCGATAGCGCGATCACAGCGAGCACGACGGCGTTGTCCGCGACATAAGTCTCGCCAGGATAAGTGGGGACATAAGGGAACTTTGCATTTTGCACGCGCCGAGCGAGCGCATCCGCCACGCGCTTTTCCAAGGCCAGCCAGGCTTTGTCTTTTCCACCAAGCAATCGATAGGCCTCGAGTGCGATCCCAAAGTGTCCAAGATATCCAATGTGCGCGTCGCTGCTCTCCAAGGCGTCGAGAGCGTCGCCGCCCCAACGCGCGGTGTCGAACGCGCGAGCACGCGGCTCGTTCGCAAGCTGCACGGCGTGGGTCGTCAACGTGAGATCTTCGGGGACCGTCGCGGGGTAATCGAAACCAATGCCTGCGGCCCCTGCGGCGGTCATCGAGAGAGTGACGATCGCCCACTCGCCAGCGAATTGTGAATCAACTGGCGCTACGGCCTCTGCGTCGAGCTGCGCGGCAAGATAGTCTCGGCGCGCCACCAGTTCGCGCTCTGCTCCGCCATTGAGGATCGCGCGCGCGTCATCCCCGAACGCGACATGCCACCCGGTACGCATGACGACCAAAACCAGCAAAAACAAGGCGCCGCGTTGCGCCCACGTCTTGATGCGCGTCCACACTGACATCTTCTTAAAACCCCATTGTCACGATGATACAGTGGTGCCATGCCCAACCCTACAGCCACGTGCGAGACGTCGCTCGGTACCTTCGAGGTCGAGCTCTTCACAGATCAAATGCCCATCACCGCGGGCAACTTCGTCAAGCTCGCCAAGAGCGGCTTTTACGATGGCCTCCACTTTCACCGGGTCATCAAGGGCTTCATGGCGCAGTTCGGTTGCCCGCACTCACGCGATCCCAAGGCGCGCAACGCCGGCACGGGCGACGGTCCCGACGGCACCATCAAAGACGAGCACACCGCCAAGATCTCCAACGAGCCAGGCACACTCGCGATGGCGAACGTGGGCGAACCCAACAGCGGCAGCTGTCAATTTTTCATCAACACGTCGCACAACAAGTATCTCGATTGGTTCTCACCAGGAGAGTCCAAGCATCCTGTGTTCGCCAAGGTCACCAAGGGGATGGATGTCATTGGGAAGATCGAGAGCACCGCGACCGACGGAGATGACCGACCGAAGACACCCGTGAAGATGATCAAGATCACAGTGAATGAGGTTTAGCGGCTATTTTCAGCCGCTCCAGAGCCATTAGGAAGTCCTCTGGTAAGGGTGCGACGATCACTTCGCGATCGGGTAAGCCCAAGGTGTGCGCGTGCAATCCCATGCGCATCAGGCCGCCCTCTTGCCGAACCTTCCGATTGAACCATCCCGTGCCGTAGTTCGAGTCATTGGCGATGGGATGCCTCAGGTGCGCCATGTGCCTTCGCACTTGGTGATATCGACCTGTCTTTGGAATGGCCATCACCAGAGAGCACCACTCCCCGCGCGCGAGGGTCCATACCTCGGTGATCGCGTCCACCTTGGGTCGATCCTCGGCCTTGGGGATCGCGTAGTCCACGAGCACGTGATCCAAAGGCGAGCCTCTCACCAAGGCGAGATAAGTCTTTTGGACCTGACCTTCGTCCCAAGCCTCGCGCAGTGATCGCGCTGATTGCTCGGTCAAGGCGAACGCGAGCGCGCCGCTGGTTTGGCGGTCCAACCGGTGCACGGGCCACACGTGAGATCCGATGGCGTCTCGCGTGCGCATCATGGCGACGTCCGAGTCGCGCGCCATCTCGCTGCGGTGGACGACGATGCCCGCGGGCTTGTTGACGACCACGACGTCCGCGTCGCGATAGAGAATGTCGATGCTCACCCTGGGGTCATCATCTGAACGCGCGAGACCATGACTCGGCAATGAGGGCACGAGAAGTTCTGTTGATTCTCTGCAGGCGACAACGAGGCTCCGCAGCCGGTGCACGGGAGCTTGGCTCCAACGTCGATCTTCTGCGCGCAGTGATCGCACACCATCTTCTTGGCGCCTTCGAGGACACTGATCGGCGCGCCACAGTTGCCGCACGTGGAGGCTGCACCTTGCGGGATTTCGGCCTCGACATATTCACTCTTGAGGCCCGTGCGCTCGAGCAGTTGCGCCGCGCGAGTCTCGTCGAGCATGGGCAGCCAAGCCTGAGCGAACATCGAATAACCAATGCGCCGTTGGAGTTCCATCGTCGCGCCGTCTGGTTGCATCGCAAACACACCACGCGTCTGATGCAAGTGCGCGATGTAGTCTTGCTGAGGAAAGAGCGCCGCAAGAAGTCCATCGAACGCGACTGGATCCACACGGAGCATCCCGCGTTTGGGCGTTTGAAAAGTGAGCCGCGCCGTGGCTTGTGCGACCGCTGCGTCGTGCTCTTTCGCGACAGGATCGAACGCCGTGACGACTCCGCCCTCTGCCATGTACGCCACGTAGCGCTTTCGATACTCGGGATCCTTGGTGCGAAACGGAACCGAGTTGGGACACATCGTGACGTAGTTGTCGAAGATCTGCTGTTGCGCCGCGCGATATGCGTTCACGTCTTGTCTCGCGAGCGCGTCGT
>JAYVXK010000969.1:0-3888 GCA_043785265.1 Myxococcales bacterium
TATACACTTAGGGTAATGGTTACGACTCGAGCGACTTAGTTCCCGTCCGCGTCGTCGATGAGATCCAAAGTCATAGCGGGTGGCGGCGCTTCGCTCGTCAATGTCGCGTGACCCTCGTCGACATTCAGCATTGGTGGGGTCGTCGTCGGTGCGATGACGGCAGCATGATGAACCGCCGCGGGATGTGCTGCGGGCGCTACGCGAACCACCGGCGCGTGACGACGTGGGCGAGCGACATGAGCCACCGTTGGGTTCTCGATGCAGCCTTGCATGTTCGGCGGGCATGAGATGCGCACGTGAAAATGATCGTCGTGCGGCAGCGACCCGTGGGGTTGCACCATTGTGACCGCAGCACGATCACGCAGAGAATCAGCCACTCCCGTGCGTTGAGCGTACGCGAGCAGACGTGCTCGAATTGGCGTGGCGCAGAACACGTAGCTCACGTGCGCAACCGGATCGTTCAGCCAAGCCGCAACGAGCGCCCAGTTCTTGGCGTCATCGAAATGCGCGCCTGGCCATGTCGGCGCTGTGCCGTCGCCGCGAAACGGAACGAAGTGATCGGCAAAGACCAGCTGACCGCGATCGTTTTTCACAAAGAACTGCACGTCCGCGTCGCGACCGCTCTCATGCGACGCATGACGATCGAGCTCGCCGCCACCTTGCTTGGAGATGTGCCCAACACTCATCACTGCATCCGGAAATTGTCGTCGCACACTCCGCGCGGATCGGTCGAGCATCCCTATGAGCGAACCGAGTCCCCATCGAACGTCACTTGTGGCGTACGCGGGTACGATCCTTAGGTAGGGAGCATTGTCCAAGTGTGCTCCACCAATGATGTGGCCCTCAGTCGGTGATCCAACACTTCGTCCCATCGGTATCACTGCCGGCGCAGCAACAGGCGCACGAGCCGCGGGCGTCGCATGCGGAGCAGGTCCTGCGAATGCGGCGGGCGCGAGAGACAGGAGACCAAGCCCGAACACACCGGCAGAAATGCGCATGGTCCAACGAAGATGCCCACAATCAGCCAAGAGGGCCAAAAAAGCCGCGATTCGCACGACTTAGAGCAGATCAGAGTCCGCACGCACGACAGTCGCCGACCCGTGGGGACGGCGACAGGAACAGGGACGGGTACGGAGACCGGGACGGCGACAGGCGCGGCGACGGCAACAGGCGCGGCGACGGCAACGGGTCCGCAGTCCTTAGGTCGGGCCGACTTCACCCTCTTGAATGACGAACTGCATCGCCTGTCGCATCAACTCGTCGATGTTGGCAGAGTAGTAATGACCAGCACTGGGCATCATGATGAACATCGCCGGGAAGCCTTCTTTTTGCAGCTTTGCGACAGTCGCCCGCTCACCGGCGATCTGAGTTCCCCATTGGCCTGCCATGAGCACCACGGCTCGCACGCCCGCCTTCTCGAGAGTGGATTTCGTCAGAGTGACGTCCGCTTCGTTCAGGATCAAGTACCGCCAACGCCCAGGATGCATGGCGGCGATCGTCGGGGCCGCCCACGCTCCACGAGAGAACCCCGTGAGGATGGCGCCCTCGCGCACCACCTCGCCCGGGTACTGCGCACTCACGACATCGATGGACTTCTCTAAGTCCTTATCCATGTCGACGAGAGATTCATCCCACGAGGGCGGCCCGCCTCCACCGCAAGTGGAGTTGCCTTCAGGGCAGACCAGAAATCCTCGTTCAGACCCAGACTGAGTCCAGTATCCGCATGCGTATCCTGGTGGGTTGCAGATGCCGTGAAGATTGGCGATGAGGCGGTGTTTGCCTGCATGATCGGGAATCGCGAAGTAGACATTTCGCGATCCAGAAAACTTTGTCTCGAACGGCCCGATCGGTCGCTCCACAGTCACTGAGTCGAGCTCGGCGACCGCGTCGGTCCCGCCATCCGGAACTGAAGCTTGCGCTCCATCGGGCACGGAATTGGAGACGGAGACGGATGCGACGGCAGGCGCCGACGCCGACATCGACTCCGCGAGCCCGCCGTGACTACACGCAACCAACCCTAAAAACCAGCCGATCCATCGATGCATACCTGTACGTCGCGCGAACCCGTGAAAGTGTGACATGAGCGATGTTAGAAGGCGGTCTCATGTCGCAGCTCAAGACGTTGACGGTGCTCCATCGTGAGCTTGCTGCGTGTCACGCATGCCCGGACATGGTCGGCCCCGTCGTGCATGGCCCTGCGGTCCTCAGCAAAATCATTTTGGTGGGTCAGGCGCCAGGTCCGCACGAAGGCAAGTTCGGCAAACCGTTCGCGTGGACCGCAGGCAAGACGCTCTTCAAGTGGATGCAGCAAGCCACCGGCGCAGACGAAGAGACCTTTCGCGCGCGCGTTTACATGGCAGCGGTCGCGCGCTGTTTTCCGGGCAAGCAGTTCACCAAAAAGGGAGTGATGGTCGGAGACCGAAAGCCCAACCCTGAAGAGATCGAACGATGCGGCAGCTACCTGTCGCGCGAAGTAGCCATTTTGAAGCCTGATCTGGTGCTCGCGATCGGCTCGATGGCGATCGAACAATCCTTGGCTCACACCGGCAAACTCGACGAAGTCATCGGCACCGTCAAGCGCGCGACCTTCCACGGACGAGAGCTCGACGTCATCGCCCTTCCCCATCCGAGCGGCGCTTCGACATGGCACCGCACCGAACCAGGAAAAACTTTGTTGCTCAAGTCACTCGACCTCGTGTCGCGCCATCCCACCGTCCGCGCTACGTTCGCGTCATGAGTGACCAGGAGCGTCGTCTTGTGGACGTAGAGATGCGGTACATGAATCTCGAGCGCTTCGTGCACGAGCTGAGCGCTGTGGTTGCTGCGCAGCAGAAGGCGATTGATGCGCTGACGATCGAGGCGAGAAGACTGCGCGAACGCGTGACCGATGATGGGGTTGCTACGTCGGACGACAAGCCGCCGCACTACTGAGGGACCGTCACCGCTTCCGTCCCGGTCACCGTCGCCGTCGTCGCGCCCGTCGCCGCTTCCGTCTCCGTCACCGCTTCCGTCTCCGTCGCCGCTTCCGTCTCCGTCACCGCTTCCGTCTCCGTCACCGCTTCCGTTTCCTTAGGCTAAGTTCTGACGACAATCTCAGGGCGAGAAGACTACGACGACCTCGGCTTCACCGCCGTCGGAGGTGGGTCGAGTGATGCGTAGGTCTGCGGACTTCTCTGCCGTGGAGTAGCGCGACGGTGTGATCAACTGCTCGCAGTTGTGGGGATCTTTCGTGCACGTGTTGGTGACCATGTCAGCGGGCATGGTCACGGGCTTCGTCATTATCTGTGACGTTCCCTTCAGCGAGCGCAGACCACTGCCTCCCCATGCGTCGGGACTTCGCGGGTCTGGCCAGTTGCACATGACGAATACGTCGATGACCTTCGACTCCGACTCGAGCGACGTACCCTTCGCAGGATTGGGCGGAGGTGGAGGTGCCTTCATCGGATCAGCTTGAAAAGGCGCTGCGAGCTTGTTGCTTGGGCACGCCTTCGCTGCGTCGTCTGCCACCTTCAACGCGGTCGCGTGCTGAAGGGTTGCGAAGGTTCATGTGAAGGTCTCCAGGGGACGGTTAAGAGGTGTCGACCTTGAGATGGTCACCGCTCCCGCAAACTCCAGGCAAAAAACCTCATCTCCCTGAATCTAGCCTCTGCAGCAGGGTCGCTGTCTCGTCCGCGCTTCCGACGTCTTACCGCCTCCACGGTGACTGCACGCCCTCCTGCCGCATCTGAATCTCTCTCTCGGTTGCCTGAGGCAACACTTGCAACTCCTCGCCGCGCATCACCCGTCGCATCTGCGCATCCAGACCCGGTTGCTCGTCGCCATCCCTCAGGTCCCATGATTGAGTCAGACGCTTCTCGGCGAGCGATGACTTCTCTCCACACGACAGCG
>JAYVXK010000970.1:0-3887 GCA_043785265.1 Myxococcales bacterium
CAACACGCTCATCTACGTGAAGGGCAAAGGCATCGTCTCTTGCGAGCCGAGCGTCGTCGCGGTCCAGAGAGACTCACGCGGCGGCAACAAGGTGCTCGCAGTCGGCCGCGAAGCCAAAGAAATGCTCGGTCGTACGCCTGGCAACATCCGCGCAGTGCGGCCGTTGCGTGATGGCGTCATCGCCGACTTCGAAATCACCGAAGCGATGCTTCGCTACTTCATCGCGCGCGCACACAATCGTCGTACGCTCGTCAAGCCGCGCATCATCATCTGCGTGCCTTTTGGCATCACCGAAGTTGAAAAACGCGCAGTCAAAGAGAGCGCCGAGAGCGCAGGCGCACGCGAAGTGTATTTGATCGAAGAGCCCATGGCGGCCGCAATCGGCGCGGGTCTGCCCATCACAGAGCCGAGCGGCAACATGGTGGTCGACATTGGCGGCGGCACGACTGAGGTCGCCGTCATCTCTCTCGCAGGCATCGTGTACTCGCAGAGCGTGCGCGTCGGTGGCGACAAGATGGACGACGCGATCAGCGCTTATTTGAAGCGCAAATACAACTTGGCGATCGGCGAGCAAACCGCAGAACGCATCAAGATGCAGATCGGCAACGCCTATCCGCTCGAGCAACAACTCACCTGCGAAGTCAAAGGTCGCGATCTCGTTGCAGGCGTCCCGAAGACCGTCGTCGTCAACAGCGACGAGATTCGCGACGCACTCACCGAGCCACTCAACGCCATCGTCGAAGCCGTTCTCCTCGCTCTCGAAAAGACTCCGCCCGAACTCGCGGCAGACATCGTCGACAAGGGCATCGTACTCACCGGCGGAGGCGCATTGCTCGCCAACATCGACGTGCTTTTGCGCGAAGAGACAGGCCTGCCCGTGATGGTCTGCGACGATCCGATCAGCGCGGTCGTCCTCGGCAGCGGCAAGACTCTCGACCACATGGAGCTTTTGAAGGAGGTCACCATCGGCTAGCGAGAGGCTAGCTGGTGGTTGACTCGTAGGCGGGCTGTGACGCCTTTCAAGCGTTACCGCGATGCAGCGATCGTGGTGGTCCTGTTGGCGGTGCCCTTCTACGTGCTGCGCGCGAACATGAAGGCGCGCGACAGTCAGAGCGCGCTCGATCGATTCGTCGTGCGCGTGACGTCTCCCGTCCAATACGGCGCCGCGAGCATGGGCCGCGGAGTGTCCAATTTATGGGGCGATTACGTCTATCTCGTAGACGTCAAAGAAGACAACGAGCGCCTCGCCTATGAGAACGCGCGGCTCAAAGAGAGCGTTCACAACCTCGAAGAAAACGAGACTCAGAACCGCGATCTCAAGCGCTTGCTGCAACTGCGCGAGAGCACACCGGGCGAGACCGTGAGCGCTCTTGTCGTCATCAAGGACTACAACGAGTTCTTTCGCGTCACGCGGCTCGTACTCGATCGTGGCTCGCGCGAAGTGAGGCCGTTTCAAGCTGTGATCTCGCCCGACGGTGTCGTGGGTTACGTGCTGAAAGTGACAGGCGACGAAGTGGATGTACTGCTCGCGGTCGACGCCGCGTTCGGCATCGACGTCGAAGACGATCGCACGAAAGCACGCGGCTTCGTGCGCGGCACCGGCGACCCATCGCGCCACTGGTGCCGCATGGCAATGGTCGATTCGCGCGACGAAGTGCAGGTCGGTGATTTGCTCGTCACGACCGGCAAGGGCAAGCGTTTCGCTCACGGCATTCCTGTTGCGCGTGTGACCAAGGTGGTCAAACGCGAACTCGGTCGCGACCAAGAAGTCGAAGCCCAGCCGACGGTCGATTTTACGCGGCTCGACTCGGCCCTCATCCTGATCACCGCCCCTGGCGAAGACCCCACCGCCGAAACGCATCCGCCAAAGGGGAAGTAACGTGCGCAACACCGCGTTCTTCGTTGCCGGTTTGGCGCTCATCCTCGTTCAAGCGAGTTTGTTTCGCCCCATCAGCTGGCTCCATGGTGTGCTCATGCATTTCTCCGAGACTTCTGGTTTTTGGCACTGGATTGGTTACCAGGACGCGCACCTCATTCACGTCACGAGCTTCTCGCCATCTTTGGTGTTGCCGCTCATCGTGTTCATGGGAGTTCACGAATATGCCCTCGCGCGCGGGGCGGGCGTCGCGTTCGTGCTTGGTTATGCGACCGACCTGACTGGCATCGCACCAGTTGGCCTCTTCACGTTCACTTTCGTCGCCATCTACATACTCGCGCGCGCGGCAGGTGTTCGGCTCGCCGCTCAGACTCGCTTGATGCAGCTCGTTCTCGGGTTTTCGTTTTCGCTGTTGCATAGCGTGATGATCCTCGTGCTCATGGCTATTTTTGGCCGCGATCCGTACGTCCCGCGCGCGTTGTATCCCTACGCACTTCCGCACGCGCTCGCGACCGCTGCATGGAGTCCGTTCGTGTTCGTGATCGCTCAGCGCATTCACGCGGCGACCATTCGTGGCGCTGAAGAAACCGGAGTGCGCGCGTGAGCGACCGGCTCGTACAGCGGTCGGACGCGTCCGAGTTTCGCAAGCGCTACCAGTACCTCGCGCTGGCCGTCATACTCGCGTTCGTTCTCGTCGTCGGTCGGCTCTTCCAGTTGCAGATTGTGGATGGGTCCGACTACACCGCGCAGGCGCACGACAACATCGTTCGTCGTGTTCCGCTGCCGACCACGCGCGGAGTCATTCGAGACGCGCAAGGCAAAGTGCTCGCGTCGAGTCGTCCTGCGCACAACGTCACTGTGGTGCCGTGGCGGGTGCTGCTCACCGCACTCTCTGGCAAACGTCCCGAAGCGCTCGCAGACGCGCAACCCACGTGGCCCAAGATCGCAGATGTTCTGCGACTCAACCCGGACGAACGATCGCGGTACGAAACACGGCTAAAAGAAGCCTGCGCGGGCGCTTCGTGGGAAGACTCTCCAGAAGAGCGCCGCCGCAGCGCTTGCTACAGGCCCATGCTCGTTCGCGAAGATCTGTCGCGCGACATCGTGGCCGAACTCGAAGAACACGAAGCAGAGTTGCCAGGTGTCGATGTCGCACGGGTGCCGGTTCGCTTTTACCCGTTCAAAAATCTCGGCGCGCACATGCTCGGTTATGTCGCGGAGATCGATCAAGAGCAGATGCTCCGGGTGCGCCCAGCCAACTACGACCAACTGAGCCCGGAGGACCGCCAAAAGCTCAATCCACTTGGCTACGAAGTCGGCGACTCGATCGGCGCGACCGGCATCGAGCACGCGTGGGAGAGCACGTTGCGCGGCACGCGTGGCTGGGAGAAACGCGTCGTCGACGCTCACGGAAGGTATCGCAGCGGGCCAGACGCGACGCGCTTGCTCGACGAGCCAAGCAAACAAGAACCTCTGCCAGGCCGCGATTTACGGCTCACCATCGACGTCGAGCTGATGACGGCGATCGACAAAGCCATGCGCGGGCACGCTGCAGGTGCCGTGGTGGTGGTCGACGTGCGAACCGGTCGACTGCTCGCTCTGTATTCAAAACCCGATTTCGATCCGAACGATCTCTCGGGTGGTGCAGGGCGCGGACGCGTGCGCGAGACCTTCGAGCAGCTGTCGACCGATCCGCTTCGTCCGATGCTCGACAAGACGATGACCGGGTCGTTTCAGCCGGGCTCGACGTTCAAACCATTTTCTGCGCTGGCCGCACTCGAGAACAAGCTGCTCGACCCCGACGAACGACAACGTTGCGATGGCTATCTCATGTTCGGCAAACGCATCTTCCACTGCGCGCACGTGCACGGCAAAGTGGACATGCACGATGCGATCTCCGAGAGCTGCAACGTCTACTTTTACAAACTCGCAGAAGCGGTGGGCATGGACCGCATCGCAAAGATCGCGACCGACTTCGGATTGGGGCAAAAAACAGGGCTCGGAATCAATC
>JAYVXK010000971.1:0-3877 GCA_043785265.1 Myxococcales bacterium
GCGGCGAGCGCGTCGAGATGGGGGGTCGTCGGCTTGTCGTATCCCATGAAGCCAACATCGGGTCGCAGCGTGTCGATGGTGATCAAGATCACATTCAGATCTGCCGGAATTTCAGGGTCCTTTGCGATCGGTGGCGGCAACGGTGCTGGCGGCGGCAGAGGAGTGTCGGCCCCCGAGCAGTCTTCGTCGATGCCGTTGCCAGGAACGTCGAGTGACACTGGCGAGCGAGTGGGATCGCGATCGTCGCAGTCGCCGCCACCGAAGAGTTGCGACGAGCCATCGTGATCGCGATCGGTGACACGACGAAGCAGACCGAGCGACACCCGACCAAGCGGCGCGCCGCGCTCGATGCCGCGCGTGACATTCGGAGCGTGTTCGAGAGACGTTGCCGCGTGCACGGTGGTGAACGACGCGAGAGCCACACACGCGATGGCCATCAGACTCGCGCTCCAGCGCTCATAGGAAGAGAAGGCCACGGTCGCGAGGTAGACGCACGCGCCGATCGCGAACAGATCAACCACTGGGCGCAAGTCGAGTTCGTCGCGCTTGAGCACACCGAAGACTCCAAGCGGCCATGCACCATCGCCACCCACGTCTCCCGAGCGCACGCCGAGCGCGAAGAGTGCGAACACGGTCGCGAGTGCGATCGCGCCAGTTTTTGCCGGATCCAGCATCCACGAGTGGCGCTCGTATCCCTTGGCGAGCGCGCGACGAAGCGGCAAGAGCAACGCAAACGCTGACGACGACGAGACCAGCATCACCCCGGCGAACGCGATGGCCATGATGGCGCCCGACTCTTTGGGCACGCCTACGCTCATGCGCGAGCGCGCGAGGTTCGAGAGAGAGACCACACTCGCGAAGCTCATCACAATCATCAGTGGAATCGCCGCCGCGGTACGAGTGCGCAACAGGAGCGGTTGCGTGCGGAGAGCCTGCAAGTGCACGGACGGAGCGACGACTTGCCCCGGTTCAACCAGCGCGTGTCCGATCGCCACCACGACGCCGATCATCAACGCGAGAGGAACGAGCACGCCGGTGTCTGCCAGAGCGAGCGACGCATACGACTCGCCGACTGCAGAGAGCATGGCCGCGCGCGCTTCGACGAAGCCAACCAGCACGGCGCCAACGGCTGCGCCTCCCATCGCCAAGATGAATCGCTTCACGAAGCTCATCACCAGACGAGTCTCTATCACCGCTCTACCGTTTTCGGTCCGAACTCTCACTTGCCGCGCTGGCGCTCTTGGGCGCGTGAGCGAGCGGATGGGCGGCGTCGTAGACGCGCATCAGGTGGTCCATCGAGACGTGGGTGTAGCGTTGCGTCGTCGAGAGAGACGAGTGGCCGAGCATCTCTTGGATCGCCCGTAAATCAGCCCCGCCATCGAGCATGTGCGTCGCGCATGTGTGGCGCAGAGCGTGTGGATGGAGGTCCGCGCGACCCGCTCCGAGCGCGCCGAATTTCTTGACCGTGGTCTGAGCGGCACGCGCGCCCATGCGTTGTCCGCGTTCAGCGAGCAACAGCGCCGTGGCGTTTTGCTTGCCTGTTCGCGGATGGACGATCTCCGATCGATGAGCGAGATACGCACGCAGCGCGCGGACGCATTCATTGCCGAGCGGCACCACACGCTCCTTGCTGCCCTTACCGAGCACGCGCACTTGCCCTTGCGAAAGATCGACGTCAGTCAAATCGAGACCCACGACTTCGCCGACGCGCAGACCCGATCCGTAGAGCAGCTCCAGGAGCGCGCGATCTCGCAGTCCGCGCGGCGTATGGACGTCGGCTGCTTCGACCACCTGCTTGGCTGCGTCGACCGAGAGCAAAGTGGGCAGTGAGCGACGCACTTTGGGACTCGCGAGATCTTCTGCGGGACTCTTCTCGACGATCCGCATTTTTCGCATCCACTTCATCCAACTGCGAACGGCGGCTATTTTGCGGGCGATCGACGAGGGCGCATGCGTACGTGCGAGTTGCCCGAGCCAGCCGCGAAGCATGAACACATCGAGTGTCGTGACAGGGGTGGGCTTGTCTCCGCGCTTGTCGCGAACGAAAGCCACCAGACTGTCGAGGTCTCGGCGATAGGCCGCTACGGTGTGTTTGGACGCGCGGCGCTCGGTTGCCAGGTACACCAAGAACTGGTCGATCGCGACTGCAGGCTCCACGCCGACAAGCGTACGTGGACGATCCAAGAGCGCCAAGAAATGAGGGAGTCGCACAGCCAGCGGTCATCTGGGTCGCTGCTACACTTCGCGTCGACTCCCGTGACGTTCTTTCGAAAAGCCTGGTTTCGTGCGCGCGCGCTGTGGCGCTTGCTCCGCAAAGAGAAGTCGTCTCCGCGGCAAATCGGGCTGGCTGTTGCCGCGGGCGCGTTCGTTGGATGCACCCCCGCGGTTGGCTTTCACGGCGGTCTGGCGGTCGCGCTCGCCACGGTTCTTCGCTTGAATAGACTCTGGGCGTGGCTCGGATCGCGCGTGTCGAACTTCGTCATCTTGCCGTTCATCGCCATCGGTGAGATCCAACTGGCGCATCGACTTCGCGCGGGCACATTCGTCTCGCTCAACTCCAAGGACGTGCTCGACAAGGGCGGCGCGCTCTTGGTCGACTGGTCTCTCGGATGCTTGATTCTCGGACCGGTGATCGCCGCGCTGACCGGGTGGCTCGCCTACACAGTGATGCGACTCAAGCGCGAGCGCGCTCGGCTTCGCTTGGTGACTTCCCAATTGCCTCAATCAAGCTGACGCAGTTCATGATGAGCACGAGGCGAGTCGTCGTCGCGTGATTCGGCTCACGCGCAAGCGCGCACGACCTCGTCTACTGACTTTGGAATGGCCTCAGTCAGGTTGACCGGGCCTTTGTCGCTCACGAGGATGTCGTCTTCGATGCGCACGCCAATGCCGCGCCACTCCGCGCCGACCTTGTCGTTGTCTTTGCCGATGTAGATGCCGGGTTCGACTGTGAGCACCATGCCGCTCTCGAGGACGCGCGGCTTGCCGTCGACGTAGTACGAGCCGACGTCATGCACGTCCATGCCGAGCCAGTGACTCGTGCGATGCATGAAAAACGGCTTGAAAGCCTCGTCTTTGATGAGTTGATCGACCTCGCCATTCAAGATGCCAAGCGCCTTGAGGCCGCGCGTCACGACCTCCACGCTCGTCTTGTGGACTTGTTCGAGCGTGGCGCCGACGCGAGTGGCCTCGATGCTAGCGGTTTGCGCGTCGAGCACGATCTCGTAGATGGCTTGTTGCTCGCGCGTGAACTTGCCGCCCACTGGGAAGGTGCGCGTGACGTCGCTCGCGTAGTAGCCGTACTCGCAACCGGCATCGATCAGCAGCAGATCGCCGTCTTCCATTTTGCGATTGTTGGTGCGGTAGTGCAGAACCGTGGCGTTCGCGCCTGAGCCGACGATGCTGCCGTAGGCGGGGCGCTCGCTGCCTCCCCGACGAAACGTCTCGAGGATGAGCGCTTCGATCTCGTATTCGTACATGCCGGCGCGAGTGGCGCTCATCGCGCGCAAGTGCGCCTCTTTGGTGATCTCTGCGGCGCGAGTCATCGCTTCGAGATCGTCTGTGTGTTTGAAGAGCCGCATCTCGTGAACGACGATGCCAGGATCGATGATTTCGGTTGGCCACGAAAACCCGAGACGCGCGCGACGACGCGTGGCCTCGATGCCGTCGAGCACGCGGTCGTCGAAGGCGCGATCGCGTCCGAGCCTGTAAAATAGCTTCTTTTTGTTCGACAGGAGCTTGGGGAGTTCGTCCGCGAGGTCGCTGAGTTTGAAGGCTTCGTCTGCGCCGTAGTGACTCTTCACGCCGTCGACGCCTGCGCGCAAGCCGTCCCACACTTCGCGCTCTGGGTCGCGTGGACGAACGAACATCACGCACC
>JAYVXK010000972.1:0-3875 GCA_043785265.1 Myxococcales bacterium
CGTGGTTGCTCTACAACATCTGGGAAGCCAAGCACGACACACAAGACCGCGAAGCTCTCCGTGGCGCCGACAATGCCAAGTACGGACTCGGCGATTTGGGCGCATTTGGCGCCGCAAAACGCGTTCTTTCAGTCGCTGGTGCAGAACTCGTCGTTCGCGGCGCGTTCCAAGTGTTCGCGCATGCGGCGGGCCTTTATGGCTATCACCTGCCTGACATGAACAAGGTCGCTGAGTTTTCTCACGACTACTACAACGTCAACCTCCGCGGCGGCGAAGGCCACATGGAAGTCGGCAAGCTCATCATGAACGTGGTCCAGAACAAGGCCCACATGACCCTGAGTGTTAAGCCTTTTGGTTGCATGCCTTCGGCCGGTGTTTCGGACGGCGTTCAAAGCGCCATCACCGAGAAGTTCCCCGGCACGATCTTCTGCCCCGTCGAGACCAGCGGCGACGGCAAGGTCAACTTCTACTCGCGCGTTCAAATGTACTTGTTCAAGGCCAAGCAAGCGGCAGTGGCAGAGTACGAGCGCGCGCTGCAGGAGAACGGCGTCACACGCGAACAAGTCCAAGCCTTCTTGGAAACGAACCCGCGCTTCTCGAGCCCGCTCCACAAGCCGCCGCATGTCTATTGTGGCTACGCTGCGGATCTCGTCGCAGAGGTCGCGCCGTTCATCACGCAAACACGCAGCGAACGCATGAAAAACCGCCTCAAAGGGTTTCTCACGTCGAGCAAGGCAGTCGCCCAGAAGACACCGCACATGGTGGTGACTTTCGTGAAGGCTTCTGTGACGGCGGCACCTTCGACTTTTGCCAAGGTCAAAGAGGACATCATCATCATCGCGGAAGAGCGCAAGCGCGCAAAAGCGAAGAAGACGCAAGAAGTCGTTGCGGCCGACGCGGCAGAGTAAACCGACCTAAGGGTTGGTGCTCCCCTGTGATCCCTTAGGGTCGCAGGGGAGTTCTCTTTTGTAACGCGAGATCCGTGGTCGAATCCTTAGCCTAAGGATAACTATCCAGTCGACGGCACTAGACTCACGAGCAATCCCCCGATGATGATCAGCACCATGCCTAACGTCGCGTGCGCTGATAGCGGTTCGTGCAAGACCAGTGCGCCGAGCATCGCGCTCACCACGATGGCCAAGTAGCCAATCGCGCTGACACGGGCGGCGCGCGCCAGAGCGTAGGCGCGGGTCATGAAGATCTGGGCGAAGCCGGCGCAGACGCCTGTCGCGATCATGGGAGGCCAAGCATCTTTTGTAGGCATTTCTGGGGCGAAAAACAGAGCCACCACGGTCATGGCGATCGCTGCAAAGAGCGAGAAGTGCACGACGACTGACTCGGGATTTTCGTCGCGATGAAGGCGGCGCAAAGACATCATCGCGAACGCCGCAAACACAGCCCCGCCAACCGCGGTGAACTCGGGGATGAAGGCGCCAGGTTGTGGAGGGTGCGCCGTGTCTGGGAAGAGAAACGTCGGATGGAGGACGAGGACGACGCCTCCTGCTGCGAGCGGCAAGGCAACCGCGAGCGCTCGCCCGTTTCGCTCGTGAAGAAAAAACGGTGCGAGCAACGCGAGAAACACCGGAGTCGTGTTCGACAGAGTGACTGCGTCTGCGAGCGGAGCGCGATGATCAGACAACGCGAAGAACGTGCAACCCATCGCCACCGTGCCGAACACGGTGCGTTGCCACAGCAGCGGGGACGCCTTGACGAGAGGTGGATATCCTTGCGCGCGTGCCGCGATCGCCGCCACGAGCGCGCCGATTCCTGCCCGCACAGCAGCGGTCACGGCCCAATACGCATGTGCGGACGACACGCGCGCAAAGAAGTTCATCAATCCAAAGAGGATCGCTCCTGCTGCCATCCAAGCAAAAGCCCGAGGCGCATCTTTGATTGTCGCGCGCGATTCCACAGGAGAACAGTCAGTAGTGCTGTCCCCCAGAAATGCGTATGTCCGTTTGCTAAGAAATCAGCCGGGGCCGACGTCTAGGCTCGCGTCGAGGGGGACGCCCGAGTCGAGCACACCACCATCGGCAGCCTTGCCACCACAGAGGACGGGCGCGATGCCGAAGTAGTAATCTTGGAATGCGCTGTGGGGACCGCAGGCCGACAAATCCGCGCCAGCGTCGGCGCATACGGCTTGAGTGTACGTCTTGCACACGGTCTTGGCCGCGTTGGTCAAGCAGGTCAGGAAGTCCTTGAACGTCTGCGGATCCGCGGACGAGATGGCATCTGAGCAAGCCTGGCAGGCGACATGCTGACACTCATCTGAGGCAGCGATTTTCGCGCCGCAGCCGTTCGCTGTGACGTCGTTGGTGAGGACGGCCACGCAACCAGGTTGGTTGGCGCTGGTAAAGCCTTTGTGGCCAATCAGCGTGCCGTAGGCGAGCGCCGTGTCCGGCGTGTCGAGGCAGCCGAGACACGCCTTGTTCGCGGGGACCTTGACCCACGCAGAGCACTTCGGCTGACTCGCCGTCGTCTTGTCGTAGCAGTTCGACCAGTAGTCTTGGATTTGCACATCGGAGCATGCATTCACGTCGTGCACTGGCGGAACCCAGTTCGGTTTGAACGCACTCGTGTCCGCAGGTACGCACACGTTGGGTTGCGTCGTGTCGCCTTGCGACGTATCCGGGAGGATCTTCGCCTTGTCTACCAAGGAGGTCTCTACCGCAGCGTCTGGCTGAGGTTGCTGAGCGACGTCGTCCCCACCGCATGCGGCGTAGAGGAGAGCAAACGGAGGAAGCATGAAAGCGATGGCAAGGACTTTACGCATTTCTGGATCATGCCCAAATTCGTGCATGATGCAAGCGTTGTGGCGACCCTTTTGGAAAAGCTGCCAAAAGATTTGGAGACTCATAGAGTGGCCGGGTGACGACTCTCCCTCTGGAACTGGTGCCGGACTCGGTAAAGTGGCTCTGTCGTCGCCTCGCTGAGCACGGCAAACGCGGCTGGATCGTGGGCGGTTGCGTGCGTGACCTCTTGCTCGGTCGCGAGGTGTCGGATTGGGATGTCGCGACTGATGCGCTGCCTGAGGAAGTGCAAATCTTCTTCAAAGACAAGCACGTCATCCCCACGGGCATTCAACACGGCACCGTGACCGTCATGATCGACAAGCGTCCGCACGAGGTGACCACTCTGCGTGGCGAAGGCACCTACTCGGATGGTCGGCGACCCGACACAGTCGACTTCACCGACGACATCTCGCGCGATTTGGCGCGTCGCGATTTCACCATCAATGCAATCGCTCTCGATCCCAATGATGGACAAGTCATCGATCCGTTCGATGGCCGCAAAGACCTACAAAATAGGCTCCTCCGCGCGGTTGGCAATCCGACGGAGCGCTTCAACGAAGACGGTCTGCGTGTGCTCCGTGCTGCGCGATTCGTCGCGACGCTCGAAGTGGAGCTCGAATCAGAGACGTTGCGCGCCATCACGCCGACCCTGGGTACCTACAAGAAGGTCTCGCAGGAGCGAGTGCGCGACGAATGGATGAAGACGATGAAGGCCAAGCGACCTTCACGAGCGTTCGAAGTGATGCGCCAAACGGGCATCTTGGAGATCACGTGTCCTGAGCTTTTGCTCGGCGTCGGCATGGACCAGAACAAGTGGCACGCCTACGACGTGTGGAAGCACGGCATGGAGTGCATGGACGCCTGCGTCGGCGATCCCGCTCTGCGCATCGCGGCGCTCCTTCACGACGTGGGCAAGCCGCAATCGCGCGCGTTCAGCGACAAGACCAAAGACTGGACCTTTTACGACCACGACCAGATCGGGGCCAAAATCGCAGAGCCCATCCTCTCGCGTTTGCGGTTCTCGAACGACGAACGCTCTCGAATCGTGGCGCTCGTGCGTCATCACCTGTTCCACTACACGAC
>JAYVXK010000973.1:0-3875 GCA_043785265.1 Myxococcales bacterium
TGTGGGCCCATAACGGCAACGACAACTCGCGAGAGAGGACATCCACTCCACCAACATGATCGACATGATGATGCGTCAGCAAGATCGCGATCGGCGTGCGACCTTGCGACGGCAGGCCTCGCGCCCACGCGATCCACGCGCGCTGCTCGTCTTCGTAGGGCGTCGCTGGCTCGACGAGAACGACCGAGTTCTTGCCGAGCGCATAACTGTTGGTATGCGTCGCAGGCGGTAAAGTGGGCGTTTTGGCTGGAAATAGCGTGAGTCCGAGCGAAAGCTCGCGCGGTCGCATTTTAGAGCTTGGCTTCGATCGTGAGGTTGTCGATGTTCCAACTCGTCGGCGCAGCGAACGCGACGCCGCCCACCGTCACTTTGGAAATGGCCGTGACTGCGGTCGACGTGGTCATCTTGAAAGCCTGCCCACCGTTGACCGAGACCGTCTCGTCCACCATGCCGCCGCTGATCGAAACGGTGTAGCGGACGCGTGACCATTCGTTCTCTTTGACGACCGCAGGAGTGACACTGCCCCCGCCGATCGCCAACGCATGGAAGGGTCCGTTGCTCGTGGTGTCGATCACGAGAGCACCTGGACTGGCGAAGACGATGTGCGCCCACGGGGGCGCCGGGTTCGAAGTCTTCGCGATTGAGTGCATGTAGAGATCGAAGGCCACCGTGGCCTTGGTCGTGAGTGTCGAGTCCGCGAAGTCAAACGTCGCTTCGCCATCGGTTTGCGGCAAGAGTGACGGCACGTCGATCTTGAGCGACTGCGGGGAGCTCTTCGCCGTCCCGTCGAGCGTGGCTGTCGCGAAGGTCAAAGTGTTTTGCGCCCATTGCGCCACGGCCCCGTTTTTGTAGCCGTTGAGGAGGCTGCCTTCGTCCCAGTCCATGCAAAACAGTGGCTGGCTGGCGAGCTGCTGACACCATGTTTGCGGAGCGGCGTCTGCCGCGTCGACTGTGGTGACGTCTTTCGCGGTGCCATCCAGACCAGAGTCGCCGCCCCCTGGGATGATCGAGCCATCCGCGCCGCTGTCCGTCATCGGAGAGAACTCGTCGGCACACGCACTGGCGCCTACGACGAGAACACACAAAACGATGTGAGCAGGTTTGGCGATCCCGAGCATCAGCGCTCCACGACCAGAGCGATGGCCTCGCCGCCCCCGATGCAGAGAGTGGCCAGTCCGCGCTTCTTGTTTTGATCTTTCATGGCGTGCACCAACGTGGTCACGAGTCGAGCGCCGCTCGCACCAATGGGATGCCCAAGCGCAACGGCTCCGCCGCGCACATTCACGCGACTGGGATCGATGCCGACGATCTGTGAACACGCCATCGCCACGACCGCGAACGCTTCGTTGATTTCGTACAGATCGATGTCGTTCGCTTTGAGGCCGAGCTTTTGATTCACGCTCTGGATCGCCTTTGCAGGCGCGGTCGTGAACCACTCGGGTGCTTGCGCTGCGCTCGCATAACCCACGATACGTGCGAGCGGTTCGAGCTTGTGCTCTTTGACGGCCTTCTCGCTGGCGAGCACCAGTGCGCTCGCGCCGTCGTTGATGGACGACGCGTTGGCCGCAGTGATGGTCCCGTCTTTGTTGAACGCGGGACGCAGTCCTGCAAACTTGGACGGGTCGCCCTTGCTCGGGCCTTCGTCGAGCTTGATCAGCAGCGGATCGCCCTTCTTTTGCGCCACAGTCACGGCTTCGATCTCTGCGTCGAACAGACCTTCTTTTTGAGCGGCGAGCGCGCGACGAAAGCTCTCTTTGGCGTAGTCGTCTTGTGCTTCGCGCGAGAACTTGTATTCGGCCGCGCACTTGTCGCCGCAGCTGCCCATGTGGACGTTGTTATAGGGGTCCCAAAGGCCGTCGTGGATCATGCCGTCGACGAGCTTGCCATCACCCATGCGATATCCGCCGCGCGCTTGGAACAAGTAGTAAGGCGCGTTCGACATCGACTCCATACCGCCGGCCACGACGATGTCTGCGTCCCCAAGGGCGAGCGCGCGTGTCGCGAACACGATGGCTTGCAAACCCGAGCCGCATACCTTGCCGATCGTGGTCGCCGGCGTGGTGTTCGGAATCCCTGCATAGATCATGGCTTGTCGCGCCGGGGCTTGACCGACACCACCCGTCAAGACGTTGCCCATGAAGACTTCTTCGATGGCATCTGCGCCAAGCTTCGCACGCTTGATCGCACCGCCAATCGCGACAGCTCCGAGCTTGGGCGCGGACAGCGACGACAGCGAGCCTTGAAATGCGCCGATCGGTGTGCGAGCAGCTGACACGATGTAGATGGGCGGAAGCGACATGGCAGTCTCCATACTTGGATTGGGTGATGCTTATAGCAAATCGGTCTACCAGTTTCGGTCCGTACTCTCACGTCGTTCGACTGTGTGGCCAGGGGACGCACGAACATGCCGTGAAAGTCACCAGCGAGTAAGCTACGATTCAAGAGCATTTCTCGCTAATGAGTACGCGCACAAATCCGTGTCCGCATTGCGGGCAATCGCACGAAGCTGGGGTGGCAGTGTGCCCAGTCACGGGGAAGAGTTTGTCTCCCGCGCTCGTCGTGCCGCGACCACCAGGCTCCGAACCTCGCTCTCAGCGCAATCGTCCGTCGACGCGACGCGAGCTCATCGGACGCACGATCGAAGGCAAATTCAAGTTCCATTCGGTGATCGGCGAAGGCGGCATGGGGTCTGTGTTCGAGGCAGAGCAGCTGAACATTCGCCGGCTCGTCGCGATCAAAGTGCTGCATCCTGCGCAGGCCAAGAAGGCCGTTGCAGTGAAGCGCTTTCATCAAGAAGCGCGCGCGGTCGGGAGCATCGGGCATCCCAACATCTGCGAAGTCTACGACATGGGCTCGCTCGACGACGGTAGCCCGTACCTCGTCCTCGAACGCTTGACGGGTCAAACACTGTCGGCTCGCATCTCCGCCGAGGGGCGTCTTCCCTGGGCAGAGGCGGTGGATGTGTTCACGCAGGTGTCGTCGGGTCTCATCGCGGCGCACGAACGTGGCATCCTGCATCGCGACATCAAACCGGAGAATGTGTTTCTGTCGCAGCGACCAGGGTGTCCGCCGATCGTGAAGCTGCTCGATTTTGGCGTATCGAAGATCCTGTCGACAGCGAGTCCACGCGGAATGGACTTCGACGACGAGACGCTCACCAAAACCGGCATGGTGATGGGGACTCCGTATTACATGGCGCCAGAGCAAGCTCGCGGTGAGCGCGACCTCGACGGGCGGGTCGATGTGTATGCGTGCGGCGTCGTGCTCTACGAGATTTTGACGGGGCGCAGGCCGTTCACGGGAGCGAACTACAACACCCTGTTGCTCTCGATCCTCACCGGAAACCCCGCGCCGTTGCGCAGTCTCGAGCCCACATTGCCGCCCGCACTCGAGCGTTTGGTGTCGAAGACGATGGCTCGCTCGCGCAACGATCGTTACCAGTCTGCAGCCGAATTGAGGGACGCCCTCGTCGCCGTGACGAAAGACGCCTCCGCCCCGCGCAGCCCATCCGAGTCGATCGACATCGCGATCAGTTTCGTCGACTCCGCCGAAATTCAAATGGTGGATGACGACAACCCGACGACCACGGCCCGTCGCGCGCCGCGCCCTACGATGCCTACGGACGAAGACGCCTACGCGGACCAGGCGACGGACCACACGACGCTCATGACACCCGACGAGATCGCGCGCGCCGTGACCTCACCGAATGCGCGCCAGCAAAGCGTGCACGACACCGATCAGCAAGAAGCGCCACCGGTGCACGAAGACGAGAACACGCGGACGGTGGTTCGCAAAGAGGTCGTCATCGTGGACGCGCGCGACGACAAACGGCGCAAGAAGTAGCCGCTTTTACCCGGGCTAGACGATTGCGGCGC
>JAYVXK010000974.1:0-3871 GCA_043785265.1 Myxococcales bacterium
CGCGCAGAGAGGCTGCGCCATCCGGAGTAGCGTCGAGTCACTCGGGTCGCAGCCTCTCTGCGCTTGCGGGCGAGCGGTCCGGTCGGGCTGGAGGGGCCCTACTCAGAAGTTCTTGATGTACGCCCCATAGCGGCGGACGATGCCGTCGACATGCTCGACATTGATATTGTTCGCGCGCAATTTCCCGCCCTCGCTTCTGGGTTTGTTTTTCTCGACAACGCGGGCGGCTCGCAAACACTCGGACGCGTGGCGGACCGGGTGCGCGACTACTTGGTGACCACCAACGTGCAGCTTGGCGCGAGCTACTCCGTGTCCGTGGCCGCAACCGAGCGCGTGCGAGCGGCGTCTCGCGCGGTGGCGAGCTACGTGAACGCGGCTGATTCTAGCGAGATCGTACTTGGATCGTCGACCACGCAGCTGATCGGAAATCTCGCGCTCTCGTTGCACGAACAGCTCGCGCCAGGTGACGAGGTCGTCATCACGACCGCAGATCACGAAGCCAACATCGGCGCTTGGCGCAGACTCGAAAAGCGCGGAGTCGTCGTCAAGACATGGTCCGTGGATCGCGACTCGCTCTTGCTCGAAGAAAAAGACCTCGATGCCATCATGACCAAGCGGACGCGTTTGGTCGCGTTTGCGCATGTGTCGAACGTGCTTGGGAGCATTCACGACGTGACGCGTCTCACGCGCGCCATTCACGAGCGTGGAGCACGCGTGCTCGTCGATGGTGTCGCGTTTGCGCCGCATCGGGAGGTCGACGTGCGCGCGTGGGACGTCGACTATTACGTCTTTAGTTTCTACAAAGTGTTTGGCCCACACATCGCCATGCTCTACGGCAAGCGCGAACTCTTGGACGCTGCGAGCGCCGTCAATCACGCGTTTCTCACAGACGTGCCGTACAAACTCCAACCAGGCAACGTGAACTACGAGCTGTCGCACGGCGTCGGCGCCGTCTTCGAGTATGTCGACTCGCTTGGAGGCAAAGACGCCAGCGACGCGAAAGACCGCAAAAATAAGGCGTTCGAAGACATCGCAACGCACGAAGAAGCGCTCGGCGAACGATTGCTCTCCTGGTTGCGAAACAAGAAGGGCGCTCGCATCATCGGCGATCCAAGCGCAGACCGGACGCGGCGCGTGCCCACGATCGCATTTCGCTTCGACGGGCACACGCCAGAGTCGATCGTGCGCAAAGTGGACGACAAGCACATCGGCATTCGCCACGGCGACTTCTACTCGAAGGGGCTCGCCCACCAGCTCGGACTGGACACATCCGGCGGAGTCGTGCGCGCCTCGATGGTGCACTACAACACACTCGCCGAAGTGGATCGCCTCGTCAGCGCGCTCGATGCAGCGACGAGTTGACTGCTACTTCTTCGAGCAGCTTTTGGGACAGCCCGAGGGTGGACAGTTGACGCACTCGCCAAGAATGCCGCCACCGAGCGAAGGCGGCTTGCCGCGCGAGGGCGACGACGCGTCAGGACTCTCGCTCGCCACTGGAGCCGCGCTCGTCGTGGCTGTGGCTGTTGGCGTGATGGAGATCGGCGGGGCGGTGTCGCTTGGTGTGCTCACTGTCGGTTGTGCAGATGGACAACCGAGGGTCGACGCGATGAACAGATACGCAAACGCACGCATTCTGGTGTTGACCACGCAGCACCTGGGGCGCGGACGTGCCGTCACAGCGAGAGTGCGGCGTCGAGCAGTTCACCAAACGTCTTCGGATCGAAGCTCGCAGGCGCAGTTCCCGTCACCTCGGTGACCTCTGCTTGGGCGATCACCGGGCGTACGACCTGCACATGCGACGCTGCGGGAGCCGGCATGTGCGGGGGGGGCGGATCGGGCATGCGAGCGCCATGCGTGGGGATGTCCATCTCCATGGGGTTCGGACTCGCCTGCACTTGCTCGTTCACCGGCTGCAAGGAGATCGATTCTTCCTCTGGAGGCTGCGGAGCAGGCTCTTTGCGCGCTTCACGCACACCCGTGAGATCGTCCTCGAAGTCGAGATCTTGAGCTGCGATCTGGCGCCCAGACTCTGGTGGAGCAGGATGCGGAATCGCGGGCTCGGGGACTTCTTCGAGAGGTTTGGGACGACGTGACGAGGGCGGCGGCGCGTCCTCCTCGACGTCGATCGTCGTGACTTCTTCGGTCACCACGTGACGATCATCGAGCTCCAACATTTCTTCCATCGGAGCTTCGACGGGGCGAGCGACGACGAGTTGAGAGTGACTCTCCGCGGCGTCGACCACAGGCGGTTGCGGTGGCGGCGGCGGCGGCGTAGCGACATCGATCTCTTGTGCGATCACCGCGTGCGCATCTGGAGAAGGCGGCATCGTCTGAATCGATGGCGGCGCGATGGTCTCCATGCTGATGGGCAACGGACGCGCCTCGAGAGCGCGCTGTTGGACGCGCGCGAGCAGTGACTCGAGCTGAGAGATCCGTTGCTTGCTCACGACGCGCCTCCCTGCAGACGCGTGATCGCATCGCCCCACGAAACGCCTTGGTCCAGCCAGTTTCGTACGCGTTGCGCGGCGGCTTGGCTGGCGATGAGCACGCGCACGCTGGTGTCGCCACCACTCTGCTTCGACAGCACTGTGCTGTATGCTGCGGCGCCCGTGCTCGTGGAGATCGCGCTCGTGATGAGCACCGCGATGAAGTCGGGCGCGTCGATCGGCGTATCGTTGATGTACATCACCATCGCTCGTCCCCAGCGCTCGAGAGTGCAGCTGCCCAGGCCTGCGAGCGCGAGTTCTGCGGAGAGATTCGAAACGACCGCTTCGAGCGTCCCTTGGCGAACTCCCGCTTGTCCACCAGATCGCTTTTGAAGCCGAGCCCCCATCGACGCGCCGAGTTCGCTCGCGATGCGCGCGCGCACATCAGCAGAAACTGCGGCGAGCAAGTCACCAAAAGACTTCGCAGACACGACAACGGACGCGCCGTCGTCGAGCCTCACCGTTCCTTTGGAGAGGTCGAACTGCAGCGCACGGGTCAAATCGGGGCCAGTCATGCCAACCATCGGTTATAGAGGGCCCTGAAAGACCGTGTCAAATCGCCTACACTCCTCTGCGGTGATTGTTCGTCGCGCCAGCAGAGTTCATGGGGAGCCTCCCGCCGTCCGCGCGCGAGACGCGATCGTGCTGCGAGCCCTCGCTTGGGCCGTCTTTGCGGTGTTGTTGGCGGCAAGACCCGTCGCTGCGGATGGTGCGGTTGCCTCTGCAATGCCGCACAAACTGGGCAAACGCATCGAATTCACCCCGAGGCCGAATATCGCCGGCTGGGCCACCGCGTGCTCGTTCAGACATCCGATTTGCGTGCATAGTACAACTTTGCCTCCACTGATGGAGGCGCTCTCCGACACCGAGCGCGCGTGGGAAGCAGCCTCCGGCGCGCTGGGTCTCCCTGAACCGCTCGCGGCTTTCGACACGGGCGCGTTCGACGTCTATCTCGATGCGAGGCCGCTCCTGAGCGAAGAGACGGATCTGTTCGAACGCGATCCGCGCGCGGGACTCGATCGTGCGTCAGCATTCGCGCGAGTGGATGTGCGTCTGCGCGGTTGCTCGCTCGAAGCGGCGATCACACGGCGCGTGCTCGCAGCGATCGCATTCCGAGTCTCGCCCGCCATGGATGCGGCGACACTCGAGGGGACGACGTCTGCGCTCGCGCGACTGATGACTCCCTGCGCGATCACGAGCGACACGAGCGAGATCGGGCGCGCGCAAATGCATCCAGAGAGCGCGATCGTGGATGCGACAAGCGCACCAGGCACACGCGCGGCGAGCCTATTTTTTGGGTGGATTGACGACGCGTTCGCGCAAACTCCAGGCTCGACCATCATGGCGACGTGGTGTCTGTCGCCGACCACGACCGAACACGATGA
>JAYVXK010000975.1:0-3866 GCA_043785265.1 Myxococcales bacterium
CGCGTGGAAGCGCGCGCAGGAGGATGGTTTGTTTTGGGACGAGTTCATGGACGTGCGCCCGAGCGCGACGCTCCGCGAGCTGTACTTCTGGTTGATCGAGACCGCGCGCATCTACCCAGAGAACCTGGGCGGCAACAAGCGGTACGACGACATCGCCGCGACGTTTTACGAAATCGACAACCAGAACAGCGGCTCGGCGCTTCGACTCACCCGCAATGAGATTGAGGACAACATGATGGCGGCGGGCGGCATGCGTGGAATGCCTGCGCTCGACTACGCCGCGAACTGGGCCAAGCAGATCGGCGGGGCCGCGGGGTACTGGCCGCAGCAGCAACTCATCTCGCTGCTCGGGACGGGCAAGACGCGCAACGGCTACGACGAGGTGCCCTTCTTCTCGCAGAAGCACCCCGTCAACCCAGTGTCGGGCACGGGTCCGACGTATTCGAACCTGCTCGGGGGTCTGAAGCTCGACGCCAACAACCTGCAGCTCTCGGCCGCGAACCTGAACGCGGCCGCTGCGTCCATGCGCTCACTGAAGCAACCCAACGGGGCAATGCGCTTCTTGCGACCCAACGTGTTGCTGCACGCGCCGAGCGAGCAGTACGTGGTCAACCAGTTGCTGGGCTCGAAGTTCTTCAATGCGAGCGACAACGTGTTCACGCGGCTGGGCATTCGTCCGGTGTGCGCCGACGAGCTCAGCGCAGAACCAGGGGTCTGGTACCTCGGCGCGCGGATGATCCCAGGCGAGGGAGGCGCGTTCATCTATCAAGAGCGCGAGCCGTACGTGCTGTCGACTTACACGAGTGACGCGCAGCTCGAGCTGCAGCGTCGCAAGGAGTTCGAGTGGCTCTACGACGGCCGCAACGCCGCTGCGTACGGGCATCCCTATCTGTTCTTCCGCATCGAGCCGGTCTGATGTACGTCGACCTCGACTACGTCAAACTGGTCGGCACGATGCCGGCGCACGACATCGACGCGCTCGAAGCGCTCACACCGGGGACGTTCTCGGCGATCGCGACGAGCGTGTCGCGGATCTTCGATGCGCGGTTGTTCAAGCGCTACAAGACTCCCTTCGACCCTGTGCCGGAGGTCGTGCGCTGGCATGTCGCGCATGTGGTCGTCGCGGCGTTGTGGAAGAAGCGCGGCTTCAATCCAGGCAGCGAGCAAGACGCGCTCATCGAGCGCTCCAAGGAAGAAGCGCTGGCGTGGCTGAAAGAAGCCGCGGATTCGAAGGAAGGTCTGGTCGAACTTCCGGTCCGAGACATCGCACCGGACGCGAGCGGTGTTGTGCGAGGAGGTCCGCTCGGAGACAGCGAGGCGACTCCCTATGAATGGGTCGACAAGCAATCGGAGGCCGCTCATGGACGGTGACGAGAGACTCGCGGTCATGGTGCGTGCGCTTCAGGAGCTGTCGCAGCTCGAGGAGCGTGTCGCGAAGGTCGCGGCGCCTCGCGTCGAGGCGGCAGTGCGCGAACAGGTCGCCGCGGGTCTCGATCCGGAAGGTCGACCCTGGCCTGCGACGAAGGACGGTCGACGTCCGCTGGTGCATGCCGCCGATGCCGTTCATGTGGAAGCGCGCGGCGACATCATTGTGATCGTGCTGCGTGGGAAGGAAGTCTTCCACCACTTCGGAACCGGCCGCATTCCTGCGCGACGCATCATCCCGGATGGTGAGGTGCCTGAGCGTCTGAGGCGGCTGATCGACGAGGCGGCGGCTGAGGTCTTTGGAGGCAAGTCATGAACACCTCTGGGCTCATTCACTTGGTGCGCGGCGTGCGCCAATACTTCGTCGAGTTCGAGGTCGATGCGGTCGTCACGGTCGGGCGCAAAGAACGCACGAAACAAACGAACCACACGCATCATGGTGCACAGCGCGTGGTCTTCATTCCTGGAGATCTCGGTGGACGAGGCGGTCGACTCACCGGTCCGCGCAGTCCAGGCCAGAATCCGCGACCGCTCGTCACGTGGGAGAAGCTCGCGCTCGTCTCGATATGGGCAGTCGATCGCAAAAATCCGCACGATGAAGAGGCGCAGCTCGCCGCGCTCGAAGATCTCTTCGAGTGGACCGTGCGTGCCGTGCAGCATGTCGCGCGCGCCGATGCGTTGTGGGGAGCGGTCACGTGGACCACGACTCCCGTCGAGCTCACGTATGGCTGGGAGTTGCTCGTGGAGCTGACGCACTCGGGTCCGCTGTTCGATGTGGCTGCGGACGTGGTCTATCCACTTCCTGTCCTCCGTCCTCTTCCACTGAAGGAGACAGGATGATCCCCAGCGTTCGGATCAAGAAGGCCGACGGACAAACCGGTGTCGTCAAGCCTAGCGCCGATGGCATCCTGGCGATCGTCGCGCCCAGTGAGAGGGGTGTCTTCAACCAGCCTGCGACCTACACACGCCCTGAACTCGCCGAAGGAGACTTCGGTGCGGGCGCGCTCGTCGAAGCGGGTGCGTATGTGATGGACGCTGCCGAGCGACCTGTCGTTCTGCTGCGCGGCAACCCGTCGATCGCTTCGACCTACGGCGCGTTTCAATACGCAAATGCAGGCACCGCAGCGATCGCTTCGGGTGCGAGCAAGCCGCTCGACGACTTCGACGTCCTCGTCCGGTTCGTCAATGATGGCAACATCGGCACCGCCGGCATCACCTACCAGTGGAGCCTCGATGGCGGCCTCACCATGAGTCCGGCGACTGGGCTGGGCGTCGCGACCACGCTCACGATTCCCAACAGTGGTGTCTCACTCACACTGGGAGTCGGCACCATCCTCGCGGGCGAGACTGTGTCGTTCTCGACGACCGGTCCCAAGTTGAACAGCACCGACCTTACTACGGCGCTCGAAGCGTTGCGCACGGCGCGCGTTCCGTGGGAAGCCCTGCTCGTATTCGCGGACGCGGATGCGACCATTGTCTCGCTGCTCGACCTGTGGCTCACCGCGCGTGAGGCCGAGGGCTCCTATCGAACCGCAGTCGTCAACACGCGAGTTCGTGCGAACGGTGAGAGCGAGGCGGACTATCGCGCGGCGATGCAGGCAGCCTTTGGACAGGCGACCTCGACACGCGTGGTTGTCGGTGCCGATGTAGGAGACGTGGTCGCGCTTCGCCGCGGTATCCGTCAGCGACGACCAACAGCGCTGGCCGTAGCGGCGCGCGGGATGGCAGTCGAGATCTCCACCGACGTGGCGTATGTCGCCGACGGCCCAGCCATCGGCTTCCAGTTGTCCGATGACGCGGGTCTTCCCAAGTACCACGACGAGGCGAGCTATCCGGGTCTGGACGATCTGCGTCTCACCACGCTCCGCACGTTCTCGAGTCGCGATGGCGTGTACATCACCAACGCGAACCTTCTGTCGCCCGCAGGAAGCGATTTCGTCTACTGGCAGCACGCGCGCGTCCTCAACAAGGCCTGCGCGCTCGCGTTCGAGCTTCTGACCACGCGGCTCTCGAAGGGCGTGAGACGCGATCGGAAGACCGGCCGCATCCTGGAAAGCGAAGCGCAAGCGATCGAGGCGCTCGTACAGACCGCTCTCAATCGCGAACTCGTCAAACCGCGACACGTATCAGACGCGGCCTTCCTGTTGTCGCGCGACGACGACATCTCTTCGAACGCAGGCGCGATGCTCACGGGCGACGTCGAAGTGGCGTCGCTCTCGTACATCAAGCGCTTCGGAGTCGCGGCGCGCTTCGTCAGAACCATCATCGCGAGGGGGACCTGATGACGGATCTTGTGCGCGTCAACAACACCATCCTCTCGTGGACCTCCTGCATCTTCACGGTGGATGGCGATCCTTATGTAGGAATCCTCTCCTTCGACTACGAGCAGAAGCGCGAGAGGAAGGTCGTGCCTGGGGCGCGTCGCGACGGGACGCCGCTCG
>JAYVXK010000976.1:0-3848 GCA_043785265.1 Myxococcales bacterium
GGAACGGGTGTGGCATCGTTTTCGAAAGGCACCATCGCGCCGCGATCTGCCTTTTTGCCGTTGTAATAGAAGCCAAGCGCGACCAGCTTGGGCCCAAGCTCGTGAGCCGCGAGGAAGGGCGCAATGGCATCCTTGGGGGGCGGCTCGCCATTGGGGGCGTCCATTTTTTGGATGAGCCCACCAAAGTTGATCGGCTCGCTCATGCCCATCTTCGTGAACGACGAAGTCGGCAGGTGGCGCATGAACTCTGGCAGACCTTTGGTGGTCATCGTCTTGAGAACGAGCGACGCGGCTACCCACCGGATCTTCCAGTTTTTAGGCTCGAACAGTGTGTAGAGCTTCGGCACGATCTGCTCTTTGGGCAACTCGCCCAAGCGAGAGAACGCGAGATCGCGAATCGAGTCGGGTGTGGCGTCGTCTTTGGCGATGCTGAACACTTTGTCGACATCGGCGGCGTTGTTCTTGTCGATGCTGCCTTCGAGCGCAGCGAGCGCGGCTTTGCGACGCTCCTCGCTGTTTTTCCCGTTGGCGCTGAACTCCAAGCAGAAGTCGATCACGGGTCGACCTCCGACGCGCTTCATTGCCGAGAAGACCTTGGTGAGCTCTTGATCTTGGAAATTCTCGATCTGCTTGGCAAGTTGCTCAGGCTTGACGTCGTTGTTCGCCTTCTTGTTCGCTTCGATGACGAGGGGTTTTTGTTTGTCGATCCACGCTTGCGAATTGATCGACTTTCCAAGAAGCACGAGCTGAGTCGACGCTTTGAGTTTGGTCTCCGGATCGCCCAAGTCGGCGACGAGGCCCGCGATGCGGTCGACCTTGGTCGATTGCTCGTTGATGAGCGCAGGCAGTCCCTTCACGCTGGGCGCACCGAGAAAGCGCATCGTCTGCTCGACGCCATACGCCTGCGAATTGTTCTCGATGCGCTCCTCGAAGTCGGTCTGTCCCCACGTGACGAGTGCGGTGTGCAAGTTCGTCTTGTTCTTCTCGTCTTTCACCAGCGGGGGATCATGCGAGAGCATCGCGAATGCGGCGTCTTTGTAGGGGATCGACGGATCCACCAGCGGGGCATCGGTCGTTTTTGCCGGGAGCGGCGCGGTGATTTCCTTCACCAGCTCGGGCACCATTCCCGTGACGATCTTGTTGAGCGATGCGTCGTCGAGCGCACTCAACGCCGTGATGAGATTGTCGAGGCCGATGCGCTTGCCTGCACGCGGCTTCATGCGAATGAGAGCGAGCGCAGCTTCGGTCCGCAACTCTTTCGAGTACTTGTCGTGGGTCACGACAGCCATGAGCTTGTCGGGTCCACGCTCGGTCGTTTCCCACCGCTGAACGTCGGCCTCGCTCACTGCACAGCCTGCGAGACCACCCAGTGCGGTGCTCGTGGCCAGCGTGAAAACCGCCACCCGCGCCACCCGTAACCACCTCTTCTCGAACATGCGTGTCAGCCCTTTTCGGATCCTACGAAAGCTGCATGACCTCGATTGCCACACCAAACGCTCATGGCGGACCGAAGACGAGCGCCGATGGTACGACGCTTGTTGAACAATCCCAAGAGGGTTTGCGCGAGCTGTTCGAGTTCGGTCTTCGCTGCCCTGGAAGTTGGCCCCGCGCCCAATGCCTCTTATCGTGAGTGTAGGACAACGTAGGCATGGCCATTCCTCTTTTTGCTCCGCGTCGGCCAATGGAGTCTTCAGGGTCAGCGAATGTTCGAACGGCTTCGATCGTCGGACCGCGCGCGAGTGTGCATGCACGTGGTCGTGAGGTCGCCGCGCTCGTTCTGTGGACACTCGCGGTCTTTCTCTCGCTCGCGCTTCTCTCGTATCGCGCAGACGAACACGGCGTCTCTTTGGGCGGCAGTTGGGTCGGTCCCGTAGGCGATGGACTCGCGCACGCGCTCGTTGCAAGTGTTGGGATCGTCGCGTGGAGTTTGCCGCTCGAGGCTATTTTACTGGGGATTCCGTTCGTCCGCGGAAAAGACACTCTCATCACTCCCGCGCGGGTCGCGGGGGACTTGCTCATCGCGCTGATCGCCTCCGCACTCGTGCAAGTCGGCTGGCCGACGATGCATGCGTTTGGCGAGCTGTCTGCGAGCGGTGCGGTCGGCGAACTTTTTGGCGAGTTGATGCGGTCGCTGTTTTCCACAGTGGGCTCCTTCCTGATTGGCTTCGCGTGCCTCGGGTTGATCCTGATCGCGCGCGCGGCGTTCTCGTTCATCGCGCTCATGCATGCACTCGGCAGGATCGGACAAAAGAGCGCGGAGGGTACCGCGAAGGGCGCAAAGACTGCGATCGACGCATGGAATACGGCCAGAACCATCGAGCGCGTGAAGCGCGAGAAGGCACGCGTCGATGGTTTGCCGCCCATCCTGCAGGCGGATGACACGGCAACCATCGCGCTCGCACGCGTCGAAAACGACGACCTACCCGAGTTGAGTCCGCCTGTTGTCGTCACCGCATTGGAGACCATCGACATCGACGACGCGTGTGCAGCAGCGCTCACACACGACGAGCCGACAGAAGAAAAACCCGCGAAGAAACGACGCGCGAAAAAGACCGACGCGATCGACACTCCCCAGGAGCAGATCGTGGAGTTGGAGGTCGAGTCGAAGTCCGCAGATCCCGTCAAATCCAAGCGCACACGATCGCCAAAAGCAGCAGAATCGATGGAGATCGTCGACACGAGCGCAGCCCTCGAGAAAGAGCTGCCGCTCAAGAAAAACGAAAAGTCGTCGAACGGTTTCAAGCTCCCGAAGATTGAATTTCTCGTACCCGCGGGCATCGAGGCGAGCATCCCAGTCGACGAGGAGCTGTTGCGCAAAAACGCCGAACTGCTCATCAAGACGCTCGCCGACTATGGCGTCACCGGCAAGGTCGAGGCCGTGTTGCCCGGACCCACCGTGACGACCTACGAAGTGTCGACCGCGTCTGGCACCAAGGTGTCGAAGGTCGCCGGTCTCGCGGACGATCTGGCTCTCGCGCTCGCTCGCAAAGTGCGCATCGTCGCGCCGATCCCTGGCAAGAACCGCATCGGCTTCGAGTTGCCCAATGAGCGGCGCATCCCGGTGAACTTGCGCGACCTCGTCGAAGACGCGCGCTTTCAGTCGCTCACGGTTCCATTGCCGGTCGTGCTGGGTCGCGACATTCAAGGTCACCCCGTTTATGCAGACCTCGCGGCCATGCCTCATGTGATCGTGGCAGGCGCGACAGGAGCGGGAAAGAGCGTGGGCCTCAACGTCATGCTCACGTCGTTGCTCTATCGACGATCGCCCGAAGAATTGCGGCTTTTGATGATCGACCCGAAAGTGGTCGAACTCGCGCCGTTCGATCGCATCCCGCACATGTTGTTGCCTGTCGTGACCGACATGAAGCAAGCGGCGACCGCACTCAAGTGGGCCGTCGACGAGATGGAGCGGCGCTATCAGCTGTTCGCAGACGCAGGCACCAAGAACATCGGCACCTTCAACGGTTGGGTCGAGCGTGTGTGTCGCGGAGAACTAAAAAACCCATTGCCGCGGCGTGTGATTGGCAAAGACCACAACGGTCTGCCTGACGACGTGCGTCCTCTCGATGGCGAAGAGGGCGAGCAACCGTTGCCCGAGAAGCTGCCGTTCATCGTGATCGTGGTGGACGAGTTTGCGGACTTGATGATGCAGCAAGGCAAAGAAGTCGAAGTCGCCGTCGCGCGTTTGGCGCAGAAGGCGCGCGCGGCTGGCATGCACGTCATCCTCGCTACGCAGCGACCGAGCGTGGACGTCATCACTGGCATGATCAAGGCTAATTTCCCGACTCGAATTGCGTTTCGCGTCGCGCAAAAAGTCGACAGTCGAACCATCTTGGACGAACAAGGCG
>JAYVXK010000977.1:0-3847 GCA_043785265.1 Myxococcales bacterium
CCCAGTTCTCGACGTACAGAATGCCGACGAGCTCCCAACCGGAGTTGGGTTCGAGCATTTTGGAATACGAGGGATCGCTGTAGGAGACGAATGCCCATGTTGGATCGAACGCCTCGACACGCGTCAGCCAATCAGGACCGCCTGGGACGTAGACGATGCGATTGTCGTAGCGATTGTTCCAAAACAGCGTGGGGAACGCGCCGTAGTCGTCGTCGTAGACCAGCACTTTGCCAGGACCAAGTTCTTCATCGCGCGCAGCACCCGTGAGAGTGACTGTGGGCGACCCCATGCGGATGTCGACTGTCGCGCCGACGTCTTTGGCCACGACGATCTCACGGGCGGGATACGGAGTCTTCACGAAGGTCGAGAGCTCGCCTGGCCACAACCACAAGTGCGGCGAAGACCATTGAGTGATCAACGCGCCTACGATCGCAAATGTGGCCAGTTCTTGCGCCATTCGTCGCCAGCTACTGGCGAGCCAAGACACGATCGCGATCGCGATCGCGACCATGGGGATCTGATAGCGAGCCGCCCAGAGCGCAGGCGTGAAGCGAATCATGACGACACAAAGGACGATCAACATCGTCGCGTTGCGGACTTCAGGCTTGCCGATCCATTGCGGCCTGCGGGCGATGGCGCCCACTGTGGTTCGCATGAGCGACAAAACGTTGACGACGACCGCGACCAACGTCAGCGGCATGATCGTCCACCAAACGAACAGCCCGTACTCGTGGACCTCTCCGTAATGCCAACGACTCCACGAAAACGGCGGAGACAAAGCATCTGCCAAGAAGTCTCCGGTGGGTTCGTTCATCTCCAACTGGTTGGGGGCGTTGCTCGCCGTGTCCAACCGTTGGCCCCATTCGTAGTTGCCCTTCCAGTGGATGTTCCACGCTTCGTTGTCGTAACGAAACTCCGGCCATAATGGGTTATGAAACAACACCAGATTACGCAAATACGTTGCCGCGCCGAACGCGAAGATGATCGACGCGCCGAGCACCAGCACGCCCAAGAGAGCGCGCGGGCGTTTGCGATGCGCGACCACCAAACGAAAGACCACGATCACCACGAGCAGCGGAAACACGATGAGCGCATGAGGCTTCGCGGCGATGGACATTCCGATGGCTGCCGACGCGATGAGTGCGTCGCGGAGGCGTAAAACAGGCCTCGTCGCGAACACCACAGCGCCGACCAAGAGCGCGGCTGCTTGCGTATCCACGTAGGTGCATTGCATCGCGTTGGTGCACATGGGGGTGAGCAAGAGCGCGCAGCTCAGACCCATCGCGGTCGTCGCGTCGACGAAACGCCGTGAGAGCAGATACGTGCCGAACAGCAGCGGCGGCGCCATCAAGCAACTAGCCAAATCGATTAAGCGGCGGTCCGTGAAGATGGCAAACCACAAGTCCTGCATCTCGCAAAATCGTGGATAGCCGTTCACCTTCTCGAGCGTCTGCGGCACATCGAACGGCCCAAAGCCGTGGTACTGAATCGTATAGCCGACGATGGGCTCGTGGTACCAGAGCGCGTCCCAGCCGTGCCAGCTGGGGACGAAGTAGGCGCTGACTGTCACCCAGCCAAAAAAGAGCGCGGCGACGACGACGCCAACGACGACGAAGCTCCGTTCGCGAATGGCCATCACGACGCCATCGATGGGCAAGAGAGCGAGCCTTTTGATCGAACTCCAGGTGTCGCGCGCCAACTCACGCGGCGAAACGCGCCACGCAGACGCAGCGATCACGACCAGAAAAAACGGGATGCTCGTGAGCGCGAGCGTCTTTGCGGTCAGCACGTTCTTCAATCCGAGAACGTAGATCGGGGCTGAAATCAGCAGCGACCAGAGCAACGACGTGGCGAGCGCGAGTTCGACCCGGCTCTCGAAACGCGCGCGCGTAGAGACGACGATGGCGGCCACGGCGGCGAGCGCGGTCAGAGCAGCGAGGAGGAGGAAGCCCATCGACGCGCGCAACCTTAGCAAACCCGCAGTGGCCAAGTCGTGAGGACCGCTGAGGCGTCGAAGCAAACTCCTGCCCCCAACGACCGATTGCGAGCATCATAGCCAGCCATGCCCAAACACAATCCTGGAAAGTCCCCGAAGGGGGAGACCTCCGAGCGCCCCTTTGATGTGATCGTGTGGGGCGCTACCGGTTTCACGGGTCGCCTCGTCGCCGAGTACTTCTTACGCACGTATGGAATTGGCCAAACCGTGCGTTGGGCGATCGGAGGCCGGAGCAAAGACAAGCTCGAGGAGGAGCAACGTGCACTCGCTGCAGTCGACTCTCGCGCCAGCGCTCTGCCTTTGGTCGTGGGAGACGCGCGTGATCCCGAGAGTCTCGCGAAGATGGTCACGCAGACGCGCGTCGTGCTGACCACTGTCGGCCCTTATGCTCTCTACGGCAAAGAGTTGGTGGCCGC
Source organism: Myxococcales bacterium (assembly GCA_043785265.1). Taxonomy (GTDB): domain Bacteria; phylum Myxococcota_A; class Polyangia; order Polyangiales; family Polyangiaceae; genus JANYHY01. The sequence goes on from JAYVXK010000977.1 coordinate 2,413, forward strand.
GTGCGTGGAGCACGGGACCGACTACTGCGACCTGACAGGAGAGACTCCCTTCGTGCGCGAGATGATCGACGCGCACCACGATCAGGCCAAAATCACGGGCGCGCGCATCGTTCACTGCTGCGGCTTCGACTCGATTCCCAGTGACCTGGGCGTGCTGACACTCCAAGAGCACGCACTCGCGACACTGGGCAAACCATGTTCACGGGTCGGCTTCTACGTGATGAAGACCAAGGGCGGCGTGAGCGGCGGCACCATCGCCACGATGCTCAACCTGGTAGAGAGCGCGACGCGCGATCCGAGCATCCGCAAGGTCGCCGGGAACCCCTATGCGCTCGTACCAGGAGAGCGCGGACCCGACGGTCGCGACCAAATGGGCGTGAAGTTCGACGAAGCGTTGGGTCGATGGACAGGTCCTTTCATCATGGCAGCGATCAACACGCGAATCGTCCGCCGCAGCAATGCGCTACTTGGATATCGCTATGGCAAAGACTTTCGTTACTCGGAGGTCATGAGCATGGGCCGAGGAGTCAAAGGCTGGTTGGGGGCCGCGGCGTTGTCTGCATCAATGGCCTTGTTTGCAGGCGCCATTTCGATCGGTCCGACTCGGAGGCTGCTCGCCAAGCGGGTGCTTCCCAAGCCGGGTGAGGGGCCATCCAAAGAGAAACGAGACGGCGGATTCTTCGATATCAAGTTGATTGGACACTCGAGCGACGGACGCAAAGTCGAAGCCATCGTCCATGGCACGAGCGATCCTGGGTATGGCGAGACCGCGAAGATGATCTCGGAGTCTGCGGTGTGCCTTGCGCTAGACAAGAGAACTTCGGAAGGTGGCGTGCTCACACCGGCGTCCGCGATGGGCATGGTGTTGGTCGAGCGCTTGCGAGCGGCTGGGATGACGTTTACTGCGACTTCGACGCCTCGATGAGCGCGCCCGCGCTGGTCGCGCGAACGTTCGACAGCCACGTCGACTCGTAGAACGCAACCAAGTTGCCGAGCTTCAACGCGCGGTTGAGCGCAGACGTCGATGCGTTTTCGGATTCTGCCTTGTTGTAGAAGGCGTTCTCTTTCCACCAGAAGCGACGAATCCGACCAAGGCGCGCGGCCGCAAAAAAGGCTGCATCCATGAAGTGACCGAGCAAGTGATACGCGTAACGAACTTCTCGAATGTCGAACCGCTCTGCGACGAGTCGGGTCAGTTCATCGTGTCGAAACGACACCACATGCTCTTTGGTTTGCACATAAAGGTCACGCCCCAGCGCGGCGCGAAACGCAGCATAAAAACTGAGCGACTCACCCTCCACCGGCACGAACATGATCAACTTGCCGCCTGGTTTGAGCACGCGAAAGGCTTCGTCGAGCATGTGCGCGGGAGTCGTGACGTGCTCGAGCACATCGAAGATCACGACAGCATCGAATGTGTTGGATGCATGCGGCA
>JAYVXK010000978.1:0-3834 GCA_043785265.1 Myxococcales bacterium
TTGGCGTACATTCCAAGGCCCCAGTGATTGCCCATGCGACCGACCGCGACCAATCCGAACGGGAGCAGTGCTTCGCCATAGGCGCGACGCAGCGAAAAAATGTTGCCTTGCGGTCGTTGCGTGAGAGACGTGTAAGGCACGCCATCGGGCATCGAACCGAGCGCCACGTTGTCGAGGGTGTCGAGCCGCATCTTGACTGCAACACCGCCGCCCGGTGCGTAGACCGACAAGTCCGTCCTCAATCGCATGTCGGCGTGCGTGAGCCATTGCGCGCGCGGATCACCCAAAGGCACCGGGAAAATGGGCTGTCCAGTGGGAAGCAGGCCACGATCGAGGTCGAGATTGTAGAGACCTTCACCGCGAGCGCGAAGATATCCATCGAGCTTGGCCTCGAACTTCTCGCGGGGAGTGATGTCCTGCCCGATGTCCGTGAAGCCAGCGGCGTGCGCGTCGCGCGCGACCGTGAGGCCGAGCGCGAAGAGCGCTCCCTGGAGCCAAGCGATGCGCTTCACTTGTCGTCGCTTTGCGCTGGGGACTTGTCCGATTCGTGTTGCACTGCAGCAAGCTCGGGTTCGAGAAAGCTCACGAGGTCCGAAGTCGACGCGCTCTGGGCTTCGATCATCGGGAAGTGACCGCACTGTGGGTACACGACGAGCTTCGCGTTGGGCATATCTCGCGAAAGGCGTTCGCCAAAACGCAGCGTCGTCACCACGTCTTCGCGCCCCCAAAAAAGAAGCGCGGGTTGCTTGAGAGTCTTGTATTTGGCCTGCATCTCGAGAAAACGCTGCCCATGGACCGCCGCGAGCGCTGCCGCAACTCCGCCAGGCCGGTCGAGGGCGAGCTCCACATCTTCGACGAGTTTCTCGGTCACGAACTTTTGGTCGTAGAAGGCGAGCGCGATCTTTTCGTCCGAGCGCTCCTTGAACCAGAGCGAGAACATCACCTCGCCTAGGCCGTCTTGTCGCGCCCAATGGAAGAACGTGGGCAACTGCTCTTCGTAGACCCAGGCGTCGTACAGGGCGAGTCGCGTCACGCGCTCTGGATGTTGCAGTGCGGCAGCGAGCGCGATCGAGGCTCCCCACGAATGGGCCACCACGGACACTCGAGACACGCCACGCTGGTCGAGCAGACCGTAGAGGAGCTTCGCCTGCGCGTCTGGGGAATAGTCACCCTCTGGACGATCGCTCCAACCAAACCCTTTCAGGTCGAGCGCGATCACGCGGAAGCCCTTGTTGTCCAGTGCAGGAATCACGGCCGTCCATGTGTCGAGCGAAGCCGCAAAACCATGCACGAGCACGACCGCCGGCCCCTTGCCACGATCGACATAACGCAGACGGACCCCGTCAACCGTGGCGAAGGTGGCGTCCTTCGGCTCGCCAGGCATGGCTCCCGCGTGGAACGAAAGGCACCCTGAAACGAACGGCCACAGCGCAATCAGCAGCAGGAGGACCCCTCTGCGATTCATGGCGCAATTCGTTTCACTTCAGCGGCGCTCGTAAACTCGGTGCTCTGTTCGTTCGACTGCGACGTGATCGAGGCCACAGTCCCGAAGCAATCCGTGACGAACGCGAACGTTCGCGTGACCGTGGCGAGCAAACCGACGGTGTGTGTGAGGATGATGCGCACGCGCAAGACGGGAAAAGTGCCAAAGGGGGTCTTGAGCGTGCCTTTTGCGTCGACCTGCGAGTCGTACTTCTCGGAGTAGAAAACCTGGATGCCACTCGCGGTCCCCGTGATGTTCGAGGTCGTCGACCACTTTGACGTTGATTGCAGCGGGAATTGCAGTGTCGCAGCTGGCGGCGTGTAACTGACATTGGTCTGGCTGCTCCCGCTCGACGGCGAGACCACGCCGAGGAGTTCGAGAGCGGAGTTGCCCGAGCGAAAGACACCGAGCAAATCGGAAGAGACGCTGAGCTTGGTGGCGTAGGTCGCGGTGGGGAACGAGCCGGCGTACCAAGTACCCGTCACAGGCAGCGTCTCGACGATCGTGTTTTGGTCGCCAGGCAGAGCGGGAGAGAGGTCCCAGTCGCGGGTGCCGTTCGGCCCGGGCTTGCCTGCCGTGTCCACCGTCACATTTGTTGCGGTGCGAAACGTCGCGTGCAAGCCCGCCTTGAGCGGGACCTCGACGGCGGTGATGACGTCGTCACCGTTCGCGTTGCAGCCGAGCGGAGCGACGTCTGCATTCGGAGCGTCCACGGCAGCGTCGAAAAGGCCGTCGCCGTCGGCGAGCGCGGCATCGGGCAGCTTGTCTGGGGGGCCGCAAGTGCCATTGGATGCGCAAATGCCGGACGCACAGTCTGCTCCAGAATGGCAGACAACGCTTTGCGCGCTCGAGCAAGCGCCGAGAGACGACGCTACGAGCAGGGCCCCAAAAACTCCAAAGCCAACAATGCGCATCATGAACTCCTTCGCGAAGCGGGCGGAACCTAACCGACGAGAGTTGGTTCGTCAAGGCGATATGTTGCATCGCAACAATGCGCTCCGTTGTTGCGCTGCACCGAAACGCGCGATACAACCTTCTGCGTGGCACCCGTTCTAACCGTCAAGAAATACGCGAATCGTCGCCTCTACGACACCGAAGAGAGCCGCTACATCACCACAGTCGAGCTCGCGACTCGTGTGCGTGCTGGGCGAGACGTCCGCGTCCTCGACGCAAAAACGAACGAGGACCTCACACAGCCAACACTCGTGCAGTTGTTGATCGAGGGCAACCGTGCCCATCTCCTTCCGGTGCCGCTGTTGCTGCAGCTCGTGCGGCTTGGTGATGACGCTTTGGCTGAGTTTTATGGGCGATACATGACGTGGGCGCTCGAGGTCTATTTCTCGGTGAAGCAGCGCGCGTCGTCGAGCATCAATCCATTTGCACAGATGCCATTCGATGTGGGCGGTGCACTTGCGCGTATGTTCATGAGCAATCCGGCGATGGATCGCGGTAACCAGTGGACGCCTCCTCCACCAGCAGTCACGCCGCCCCCGGAACCACCTGCTGCGCCTTCGGAGCTCGCCGACCTTCGACGAGAACTCGAAATCATCAAGCGCAGCATTGGCACCAAAAAGGCGCGCAAATCGCGTTGATGGTGCACTGCAAGATCGTCAGGGTCTAGCAGGGAAAAGTGCGGTGTCGCTCGGGAGGACTTGGTCCACTACGACGCGCACGATGGTCTGATCGCTCGGGACCACCAGGGCGGGCGCACCGTGTGCGCAGTTGTCAGCGTCTTTCACAGCGTTTCGCGAAGCTTCTCGTTGTGCCGCCAAGTGCAGCAACTGTCGACGGGCTTCGATCATGTCGCCAGCGTCAAGAGCGAGGTTGGCAAGACGGAGGTCTTCGCGACCGAGTCTCACCGCGGCATCTGCGCGGCTCAGTGTCACATCGAGGCATCGCGTTTCGAGCGCCTGAGAACTCGCGCGCGCCATGAGTAGCGCATGCTGCACGCGGGAGGCGTTACCCTCCATCGATCGCAGATTCGTCTGAGCGTCCGTCCGCAGGGACGTCGTGTTTGGATCAGCGGCAACCATGGGCGCAAACAACAGCACCGCGATTGCGATGGGCACTCGCATTGTCATCACCAAAGTTCTGATGCCAACGAGTCCTCGCACATTCATCGGCGAGGTTGGACGGCGCGTCCGCGCATGAGGTTTCGCGTGGTCAACACTTGGATGTGCGGCCTCGACTTTGGTGCTAGAGACCGCCGCCATGCGCATCACTCTTGGACTGCTCATCCTCGCGGCATGCAGCAACGGTTCAGCCGCGCAGAACCCAGTCGCCGACGCCGCTGACCCAGACGTGTTGCAGCGCAACGACGCGGGCGATTCTTCCGTCGCCACGAACGACGC
>JAYVXK010000979.1:0-3833 GCA_043785265.1 Myxococcales bacterium
GAGGTCGGCGGGGACTGCAACGCGGTGAGGTTGTCCTTCGACGAAGTAGATGAGCTTGCTGCCGAACTTGGCGAGGACCTTCCCATCCGAGTGGAAGACGAGCGAGTGACCGTCGAGTGGCTCGACATTCACGCCGAACTGACTCGACGTGCCTTTGATCGGTTGCGGCGAGCGCTCGACCACACGCGCAAGCGCGCCGCCTTGCATCGCTTGCACCATCATCGTTGGACGGAACGCCGTGGCCGCGCGATTTTCTCCGGCTGCGCGCTCTTTCCAACGGGCCTCGGCCGCCTCTAGCAATGGGAAGAGTTCAGCGGCGAACGCGTCGACCGAAGGATAGCGACGCGTCTGCGGGAGTGTCGGCGCGATCGCCGTGTAGAGTTGCGCGGCTTTGGATCCCGCGCGGTTCTCGGCTGCGGTGTCGGCTTCGACTGGGAGACGCGCTGCGCCACCGCGCGCGACCACGGCGTCGAGGCGATCGAGCAGTGCGCTGTCGCTCAAGAAGCCATGATGCAATCGCTGCCCCGTGCGAAGACTGCGTCGCTCGCCTTGTAACAAGAAGCGCGTGTCATTGCCGCCGCGACACCATGATTCTCCCGCGAGGATGAACCAAATCACTCCTGCGAGCGCGTGCACATCGGTCCACGGTCCCACGAGCGGGTTGTGCTCACCCGGCACTGCGCGCAGCTGTTCGATGCCCGCGTACTCGATGGTGCATGCGTTGAACGTCGCGCTGTCGACTCCTGCGACGCGTGCGATGCCGCAGTCGGCGACCTTGGGCGTCTCGTCGTCGATCGGTCCTGCAACGAGAACATTGTCGGGTTTCAAGTCGCGGTGGATCGCGCCGACTGCGTGCAGGGTTCGCACGCCGTCGATGATGCCGCGTGCGAACCTAAGCGCACGGGGTGGATCGATGCCATCGCGCGACGAGGTCACACGACTAAAGAGCGAAGTGCCTGCAGCACCGCCGTCGACATACTCGAGCGCCATCCACGGGAGCTGCATGACCGTGCCGCGCACGACCACATCCGATTGAGCGCCGCCGTAGAAGCCGATGACGAACTCCGTCGGAGGCTTGTGCGCCATCACGCGCGAGAGCGATACAGTCTCGCGCCGGATGATCTCGTGGTGATCGATGTTGTACGTCTTGAGCGCCTGCATCGCCTGCGGCTGCGTCATCTTGATCGCGAGACGCGCGGGGGCATCCACGGCCAAGTCACTCGACCGTCGCGACGCGTCGAGCTCCGCCAGAAAGACAGTCGACATGCCCCCTGCGCCGAGCAGCTTGATGAGTCTTACACCGGTGGGCGCCCCTGATCCGCTGAGCAACAGTTCGTCGCCACTCGCTGCGAGATCCAGGAGTTCGTCATTCGAGGCGGATAGCATCGGGCCATCCTACTGACTTTTCCAGAGAGAGAGGACTCATCTCGCGGTAACCTGGAACGCTCCGATGGAACCACAGAAGCCAGCCAAGACGCGCCTCGCTCCCAGCGACGGGGCGTTTGATGTGCCTTTGCAGAAGGGTCCTGGAGTGACTTATCTGTCGATGCTCTCGGGCTTCGAGCGTTCCTGGCGCATTCCGAAGTGTCACTTTCTTCGCGGTGATCGCGCGCGACTCGGCCGCTCGGCCGTTCCTGATGGCGACCGCGTCAATGACATCGTGCTCGACGCAGACTCGATCTCGCGCTTTCACGCTGTGCTCGAGCGCACCGAGCATGGCTGGGTCTGCCGTGACGATCAGTCTGCGGGCGGCACCTTCATCAATGACGAGCGGCTCGCATCGCCGCAAGTGCTCAAGCCTGGTGACGTGCTGCGGTTCGGTCCGCAAGCGCAGTTCTTGTGCGGCAGCGACGACACCTCGCATGCGCAGCTCGCCAGTGAGCTCCCCGCGCCGATCGCGAGGCTCGACACGGCGCCGACGACGAGCGCGCGCGCGCAGGTTCGTCTGCGTCCGCTGTTCATCACACTCGAGAAGGCGCTGCGTTTCTTGGTGGGGTGCGAGCTAGCGTGGTTGCGCAGGCAGGCGCACCAAGACCCCAAGCTCAGAAGCGAGCTCGCAAAAATCCTCGCCGCGCGCGAGTACGGCGTGAACGAACCCGCGCGCAAGCTGACGATGGGCACGTGGCGGACGCTCGCGACCAAGCTCGCGTCTCTGCTGCCGTCGACACCGCAAGCTCCGAACGTGGTGCGCGCGGCGCGCGCTGTCCTCGGCGAGACGCAAGAACTCGCAGAGGCTGTCGAGTTGCGAAATGTGCTCGCACACTCGGAGGAGCCGCCCGACTCTGAGCTCGCAGCGGCGATGCCTGATCTGCGCGCACTCGCCGAGCGGCTGATCGTGGCGCTGTCTCCGCTCGTGTCGACGCGTCTGGTGAGCGTGATCGACAGTGAGAATCTCGTGCGCGGGTATCACTATGGGCTTTATGTGTTCACCGGCGACCGGCCTGCGCGGCTGGAGTCGTGGACGACCGAAGCGAAGTTGCTGCCGCGATGGTGTTACCTGATCGATGCGCAGTCGGAGCCGTTGCTCTTGGCGCCGATGGTGGCGGCTGTGACGGTCGGCGGCGACAGCGCTGAGGTGTTGGTGGCTCCGCGAGTGGCTCTTGGGGGAGAGGGGGTGGAGGTGGAGTTGTCGTCCGCCAATGTCAAGGTCCGGTTGGCGGTGCCTTGGTTCGAGGAAGTTGCTTTGTTGCATGCGGCAGTAGGCGAGCTGGCCGCGGGGCGGTGAGGGGCGAGCGTTAGACTCCTTAGCTTAAGCTTAGGTTAGGGTGTCGCGATGGTGTTCGGTAGCCGCGACTGAAGCATCCGAGGTCTGAAGAACCATCGGATGACCCACTCACCAAGGGCGATTACTGGACGAACTCGGGGCTACGTCAGACGCTGAGACTTCTGCTCTATCCCTCCGATAGGAGATCTAATACTCAGTACATAATGGCCCACCGCCCCCTCGACGTCGCCGAAGGCTTCCGCCTGGGTTCGTACACACTCGTTACTCAAATTGGGCGAGGAGGGTTCGCGCCTGTGTGGCTCGCCAAAGAACTATGGGGAGACGTCGAACTCCGCACGGTGGCGATCAAACTATTTCGCACTGACCCCAACGAGCGCAACTCCGCATCAGGGCCGCTGTCGAGTCAGGGTCGCCTTCGCATCCTCGAAGAAGCTCGGTCACTTTGTCGCGTCGAGCACCCGAACATCGTCCGCTTCTACGCAGTCACGACCACACGCGACGAAACACTGCTTGGCTTGGTCATGGAGCACGTTCAAGGCACGTCGCTCGACCGCCGGATCCAAGATGACGGCAAGCTTCCTGTTGGCGACGCAGTGGCTGTCGGAAGCGCGGTCGCGTCTGCGCTCGCCGCCGTACACGCAGTGGGACTCGTTCACCGCGACGTGAAGCCCGCGAATGTGATCGAGTCGCGGGGCGTCTACAAGCTCATCGATTTTGGAATCGCGGCGAGCGATCGAAGGTCAGACCGCACGCCAGAGCCACCGCCCCCCGCAGACGTGATGGTCATCGACGACCTTCCCATCGCGCTCGCGGGCACTGAGGCTCCCACCGCCACGACGGATGCGATGTCGAGTTTCACGTCGACCGGCACCGTAGGCTTCATCGACCCCGCGGCGATCTCTGCGCCAGCGACCTTCGCGAGTGATCTCTACTCGCTCGGCGGCACGCTCTTTCAGTGTTTGACTGGGATGCTCCCGGCGGCCGCGGCCGCGCGACTCGAAGGCGTGGGCGGGCTCAAGGGCGACGTGCTCGATGGGCGCGCGAAGGCGCCGTCGCTCGATCTGGTGCTTCCGGGTGCCAACAAGGCGCTCGTCGCGTTGGTCGACTC
>JAYVXK010000980.1:0-3830 GCA_043785265.1 Myxococcales bacterium
CAAAGTGGCTCCTGAGCGCAAGATCCCAGATGTGCTCGTCGACATCACACTGAAGGCGCTCTCCAAAGAGGCGGGAGATCGTTACGCCACAGCGAGCGACTTCGCGGACGCATTGGGCGTGGCGCTCGAAGCCATTGGCGGCGTGCCCAAGCGCGCGAAGGCTGGCAGCATCAAGTGCAGCAAGTGCGGCGCGATGAACGGCCCGGCGCAAAAGTTTTGCGGCGAGTGCGGCGTCGCGATGACGACCAGCGTGCCCGTGAGCACAGATGGTCGGACGCAAAGCGCTGCGCGGTCGCTCGACGTCAACGTGCACGCAGCCACCATGGCACCCGATCCGCCGAGTTCCGTGCGACGTGCGTCGCTCCAGGTGGCGATGTTTCCACTGCCGCTCGTGGGTCGTGACGACGATCTTGCGTGGCTCGAAGATCGCCGCGCGGAGGCCCGAACGAGTTTGTGTACGGCGCGCATCGTCGCCGAGCACGGCATGGGCAAGACACGTTTGCTCCGTGAGTTTTTGCTGGTGGCAGCTGCCGCCGGAGACACAGTCGTCACGACAGGCCCGGACCCGGCTTGGGCCGAGGTTGGTTACTACGCATTACGCAAAGCAGTGATTGCCCTCGCGTCCCTTCCGCCTGATGGCGGTACGCTTGCCGATTGGAGTGCCGCAAGCGCAGAAGCACGCGCCGGGCTCTCCGCGCTGTTCGATCGTCCTGAATCGAAGCAAGGCTCCCTGACGCCAGATCAGCGCAGATTCTCCGCCGCAGAAGCCCTGCGCTGGGCGCTCGTCCGTGCAAACGCGCGATCACGTGGGCGACGCGTGATCATCGCGGTCGACGACTTTTCGAGTGTCGACGGCGCGAGTCGCAACGCCTTTGTCGATTCGGTGACCGAGCCGCCGCTCGTTCCAGTGCTGCTCGTCATCACGCACCTACCTGGGTTCGAGCCTCGATGGCCTGAAGGTCATCCGCCCGCCCGCGTGCTTGCAGGTCTGCCTGGTGTCGTCGTCAGCAAGTTGGTCGAGTCCGCAGGTGGCTCGGGCACACCCTCTGTCTCCGGGCGTGGCATCGCGCCGCTCTACGTCGACCAACTCATTCGCTTCATACGCGAACAAGGTGGACAACCGCCGTCACGCCTCGCGGACATCATCGCGCAGCGCGTAGAACGTCTCAACGCAGACGCTCGTCGGGTTTTGCAGGCCATCGCCGTGATCGGCGACGACGCGAACGAAGACACGCTTTTGCCCCTTTTGCCCGAGGAAACGAAGTTCACCGATGCGGTCTCGGCGCTTCGTCTTGCTGGCATGGTCGAGGACGACAACGGCAAGCTGAAAACGTCTCATCCGCTCCTGCGGGACGTGGTGCTGGCGACCATTCCCGCGTCGGTACGCAAAGAACTCCACAGCGCGGCCACGCGTGTCGCAGAGATGCTCGGCGCTCCCATCGAGGTGCAAGCGCTTCACGAGTTCTATTCGCAGAATGCGTTCGACGCGTTGCTGTTGCTCGAACGTGTCGCGACTCGGTGCGCAGGTCGCGGCGACGTCGCCGGCAACATCCTCGCGCTGCGACGAGGTCTCGAACTCGCCCGCCGAGAACTCTTCCGTGGTGAGCTCGACGACCCCATGCGCGCAGTCCTCATCTTCAGTCGCAAACTGGGCGAGGCGCTCGCGACGGCTGGCGATCTCACTGACGCAGACGGCGTCTTGCGCGAGGCCCTCGACATGGCCGGTCCGAACGGACAAGATCGCGCGCGTGTGCTCGGTGTACTCGCGCATGTCGCGCACGGACGCGATCGACGCAAAGACGCACAAGCCTACCTGCGTGAAGCGGTCGAACTCGCCACCAAGAGCGGAGCCCACGAGCTTCTCATGTCCCTCGAGGACCTCCGGCGTGCGATCGCCGTTTGACTGGTTTTTAGCCACCGCCAGCGTCGCAGCCTCTCTTGTCATCGCGTGCGGCGCCGCGACTGCGGTGCCCAAAGCCGAAAGGTCGATGACCGCGAACGCGCTGCTTGCGGACGTCGCACAGCGCTGCGCGAGAGTCGTCGCCTGCGCGGACTCACACGACGCTTCGCAGTTCCGCGACCCAAGCACCTGCGTCGACTGGTGGCTCGTCAACGCCAACGACGAACGTCCTCTCGCCGACTGCGTCATGCATGCAACGACGTGTTCTGCGATCCACGCGTGCACTCACGCAAGACAAGACGAAGGCGCGACCGCCTATTGCTCGGCGCATCCGGCAATGTTCAGCGCATGCGACGGCACGCGGTTCATCAGCTGCGAGGGCGACGACGGGCGCGAGAGCACTCTCGTCGATTGCGCGACTCTTGGCGGCACCTGCGGACAAATCAACAACGGTGGATTGGTCGTGCGTGGATGCGTGTCGTCTCGAGCTTGCCCCGCGCTCGCACCCGAACGACGTTGCGAAAACGGCGCCTTGGTCAGCTGCGACAATGGGATTGCCGAGCGCAGCCTGTGCACCACTGGAACTCGATGCGTGCCTGGCACAGACGAGAACGGAGCTCCGACCGCGAGCTGCGAGGCGACCGGCGCCGTGAAATGCACCTCGACATCCATGGCCAAATGCGAGGACGACGTGGCGGTTGCTTGCGTAGTCAACGGTCGGTATCCCGGACTCCACCGCACGAACTGCGCAGACTACGGCCTCACTTGCGCGATGCGCGGCACTCGCACCAGCTGCGTTTCGCGTGAAGCAACCTGTGCCGTTGGATCACCCGCACGCTGCGACGGCGACGCGATCGTGTTCTGCGCGGCGGGCCACGAAACGCACGTATCGTGCAAAGAAATGGGTTTTGCCAGTTGCGGTCCTGGAGCCAAAGGTCCCTCCGCCGCGTGCCACTCAATCGAGTAGTATCGCCCGCGATGAGTGACGCGTCGGTTGTCCAAAGAGAATTGGCCTCCAAGAAGACGGACGGACCCAAGGTCAAAGTTCGTCGTATGCACAGGCGAGACCTCAACCGCGTTTGGGAATTTCTCAAGCACGTCTTTCGCGACGTGAACAAGGACACGGTCGAGTATCAACGACCGCGATCGAAGAAGCGCTTCCTCGAAGTCTACGAAGAAGAGGGAGTCGAGCAGCTCCTCTTCGAGCTCGAAAAAGCCACGATCGACGGCACCAAGAGCAATGAGTCGACGATCGTTGGGTATGCAGAATGTGCCTTCGAGATCGTCGGTTCAGACAGTTGGATGAATCAGCGCTACTTCGACAACCGCGAGATGCGACCGCTCTTCGTCGAAGAACTGGCAGTGCATCCTGGCGCACAAGGCTTTGGCGTCGGCACGTTCATGCTCGAGCAGGTCGAGCACATCGCGCGCCTCCGTGGCTGCACGCACCTCGTACTCGAGGTGGCCGAGAACAACGCACGTGCGCTCAAGTTTTATCGCGCGCGCGCCTTTCACAAACTAGACGCGGCAATCTTCATGGCCAAAAAGATCGCCAATGAGGAGGAATTGCTGCCGCCGCGTCGCCTCAAACGCAAACGCCCTCTGCCTGCCCCCAAACCAGAGTAACGGACGTGCCTCGTCACATCGCGCGTTGGGATCTCGACAAAACGTATTTGCGGACGGAGTTCGACACTCTCCGCGATCTCGTGAGAACGGCTCTCGAGCGTCCCGATCAAAAGCGGACGAACCCGGGCGCCGCCACGTTGCTTCGCGAGATGGTTCGGGCAGGCGTGTCGGTTCACATCTTGAGCGGTTCGCCTGAGCAGATGCGTGCGCGACTCGAGGACAAGCTCCGCCTCGACGGAATCAAGTGGGACAGCTTCACGCTCAAGCCAAACCTCGAGAACATGTTGCGCCTGCGTTTTAGGGC
>JAYVXK010000981.1:0-3824 GCA_043785265.1 Myxococcales bacterium
GTCGAAAATTACCCTGGTTTTCCGGCCAAAATCACGGGTCCCGACTTGATGAAAGCCTTTCGCGATCAGTCGATCCATCAGGGGGTCGAGGTCAAAGGCGAAGACGTCAACAAGGTCGATCTCTCTTCGCGACCGTTCAAGGTCTGGGCGGGCGACGACAACGATCTTCACACGTCCAACACGGTCATCATCGCAACTGGTGCCCAGGCCAAGTGGCTCGACATCGACAGCGAGCACGCGCTCAAAGGCAAAGGCGTCTCGGCCTGCGCTGTGTGCGATGGCGCGTTCTTCCGCAATCAGGACGTGATGGTCGTCGGTGGTGGCGACACGGCCATGGAAGAGTCGATGTACCTCTCGGGTTTGTGCAGCTCGGTCACGGTCGTGCATCGTCGCGACTCGTTCCGCGCCAGCAAGACCATGCAAGATCGTGTGCTGAAGAACCCTAAAATCAAGGCGATTTATGATTCGGTGGTCGACGAGGTGCTCGACGTCTCCAAGGGAGAAGTCACCGGCGCGCGACTCAAGAACATCAAGACGGGCGACATGAAAGTGATTCCGGTCACCGGGCTTTTCGTCGCCATCGGTCACACCCCCAATACGGATCTCTTCGTCGGTCAGGTCGAGCTCCACGACAACGGCTACATCAAGACCAAGGCAGGCACGACGCAGACGAGTGTCCCCGGGGTTTTCGCTTCCGGAGACGTGCAAGACTTCGTGTTTCGGCAAGCGGTCACAGCCGCAGGCACCGGGTGCATGGCAGCGCTCGAAGCAGAGCGCTGGCTGGCCATGCAAGGTTCGCATTGACCGCCGTGGTCTGCACCAGGTGATGAACCAGAAGTGGACCCGAGCGACAGAGCCACTTAGTCTCGCCAGAAGTGACTGCCGCGCCCACGACATCGACCACGCTTCAGCGTGAAGATCAGCTCGCAAAGGTGCCGTTTTTCGACGGCCTGACGCAAGACTCTCTTTCGCTCATCGCGCAGGTCACGACCGAAGAGACTCACGCGCTCGGCACGCGCATCTTTCAATTCGGCGATCCTGGCGACAAGCTCTTCATCATTCTCGAAGGCAAAGTGCGCATCTCGCGCGAGGTGAGCGGCATCGGCGAAGAGGCGCTCGCGGTGCTCGGTCCTGGCGAGGTCTTTGGCGAGATGGCACTGCTCGATGAGTCGCCTCGTTCGGCTGACGCGCGCGCCCACGAGCGATGCAGGCTGCTCGTGATGACCAAAGACGCGTTCGACGATCTTTTGTTTTTGCACAAAGACCTCGCGTACGAAGTCCTCTGGGCATGCGTGCGCATGTTGAGCGCGCGTCTCCGCGAAACGAACGACAAACTCACGTTCCTATCCACGAGCGGAAAGTTCGAATGACCGACGGCACGTCCGCGCCCCATGCGCGGCGTGGTCAACACCAGAGAGCCACACGGCGCTTGTCCATGTTTCGGTCTGTACGTTCACATCGCTTGCGCGGCTACTTTCTGCCTGTTTTTGTGATCGCGTCAATCATCGCGGCTGCGGCGTGTGGTGGTGGCGAAGAAGGGATGCACCCTGTCGCCCCCAACGCGAGCGCGAGCGCGATCCCCCCTGGCGACGCGAGTGTGGCGATGGGCGCTCCAAGCGAAGCTGGCATGGCATCGGTGGTGATTGAGATGAAGCCTCCCATCGCAACTGCGATGAAGTCCGACCTCGAGGCGCTCGGTCTCGACCTGTCGCATCTGCCTCCGCTTGGGAAGTTGGAGCCGCGCACGTTGCGCAAAGTGATGCCGCTGTTCGCCAAGGCGCTCGGGGTCAAGTGCACCGGCTGTCACGCCGACGACATCGCCGCGCCCACGCCCAACAAGAAGGTCGCGACAAAGATGTGGAACGAGTTCGTCGTGAAACTCAGCGCGAGCGACGGCACACCGATATTTTGCGACTCGTGCCATCAAGGTCGAGAGTTAGCGCTCGATCGGCGCGATGAGCACGTGCTCGGCGAATGGATGAATCTGCACTTCGTCAAAGAGCTGAGTCGCCGCGATAGCCAGGACAATTCGTGCGCGACCTGCCACGGTGAGCCGCGACAGATGCGGTTTCTCGACAAGTGGCGCCAGTGATTCCCGCCACACCAATGCGATCGTAAGCATGCTGACAATCGCGTCGCCCGAGGAGGACAACCTGTGGAGACCGAGCAGGGCTGAACGTTCTGGCAGACCCTAAAACCAGGTGTCAAATGCGACTTTCCCGCGTTTGTTGACGCCTAGGCGTACGTTCAGTACGCTTCCGTTCACCATGGAAGGCCTTACCGAGCGGCAGCAGATGGTCCTCGACTACATTCGCGAATCGATCACCGACCGCGGATATCCTCCGACGCTTCGCGAAATCGGCGCGCGGATGGGGATTCGATCGACCAACGGCGTCAACGATCACCTCCGCGCTCTCGAGCGCAAAGGTTATCTCACGCGCGAAGACATGAAGAGTCGCGCGTTGCGCCCGACAGGCTTGCAGCTCCCGCTACCAGGTACCGACGGCGCGCCGCCTCCCGCCAACGACGACGACCTCGTCCAGGTGCAGATTCTTGGTCGCGTGGCCGCGGGGATGCCGCTTTTGGCCGAAGAACACGTCATCGATACCGTGCGCATCGATCGCGGTCTGCTCAAAGGCGGCCGCGAGGTGTTTGGCCTGCGGGTGCATGGCGACTCGATGATCGAAGCCGGCATTCTCAATGGCGACTACATCTTCGTGCGCAAGCAGCTCACCGCACAAAAGGGCGACATCGTCGTCGCTCTCATTGGCGACGAGGCCACCGTGAAATACTACCATCCCGAGAAGGATCACGTTCGCTTTGTGCCTGCAAACAAGACGATGGCGCCCATCTACGTGCGCGCGATGGACTTCAAGCCGACGATGCTGCTCGGCGTGGTGATTGGCCTCTATCGCAAGATCTAACGGCGTAGAGTTTTTTTTGGGCGTTGACCTCGAAACCCCGTGGTTGTTACCGTCTCTTGTGTGAGGCTCATGGCGATCCGGACTGCATTGCTCTTCGCGCTGATGCTTCCTCTGACTGGATGCGGAGGAATCTATTACGCAGTCAACGCAGGCAGTGCGTCGTCCCGACTCGAAGAAGCCAAGGCGCTTGGAGCGGAGCAGCTCGCTCCTTACGAGTATTATTACGCAAAGGCGCATCTCGAGCGCGCGCAATACGAGGCGTCAGAGGCGAGCTACTCAGACGCAGCAAACTTCGCAGAGACCGCAGAGGTTTTCGCGTCGAAGGCGATCGAGCTGTCGAAGACGGCACGAAAAGCCGCGGGGCGTGACTGATGACCAAGCGCGCAATCGCCGTCTTCGCTTCGTTGTTTGTATGCGCGGTGGCTTCTCAAGGCTGCTCGCAAGCGTCGGTGTTACGTGGCCGCATCGACGGTCTCAACTCGCTCGTTGATCGCGCTGACAAGAATGGCGCGATGCGCTGCGCACCACGCGAGCTCGCTCTCGCGAGAGCCAACTTACAGTTTGCGACTGTCGAAATGGATCAAGGCGAGCTCTCGAACGCGCTCGCTCTCACCGACGAAGCCGAGCCCAACGCGCGCGCTGCCCTTGCAAACAGCCCTGTCGAGCGATGCGCCGAGCGCAAATTCATCGAGGCCAACGTCCCGAAGCCGGGCGACAAAGATGGCGACGGCCTGCTCGACACAGTCGACAAATGCCCGAACGATCCCGAAACCTACAACGGCTTCGAGGACACTGACGGCTGCCCCGACGACCCCGACACGGACAACGACGGCATCTCGGATTCAAAAGATCAGTGCATGCTCGATCCTGAGGACAAGGACGGCTACCTCGACGAAGACG
>JAYVXK010000982.1:0-12170 GCA_043785265.1 Myxococcales bacterium
CGTGCGTCGCATGTTGCTCGACATGAAATCACGCGTCGAAGGCATTCGCGCGCTCGTCATCAAACTCACGAGCCACCTCGACGAGATTCGCGCCAGCAAGGACCAAAACGCGATCACGTATCATCAAGGTCAGGTCGACCTACTCGTGCCCCTCGTAAAGGCTTATGGCTCGGATCAGGCGTTTCGCGTCTGCGAAATGGCGATTCAAACATACGGTGGCGCGGGCTACACGCGAGACTACCCAGTCGAGCAGTATTGTCGCGACGCGAAGATCTTCAGCATCTACGAAGGCACCAATCACATTCAGTCGATGGATCTGGTGGGCCGCAAACTTGGTCAAGCAGGTGGCGCCAATCTTCAGGCCTTCCTTGGTGACATCGCAAAGTTCGTGGCGAAACACAAAGACCACGCGACACTCGGCGCGTCCGTGAAGGTGCTCAGCGCTGCGCAAGAAGCGCTTGGCGGTAGCGCGCTCAAGCTTCTCATGTGGTTTCAAACAGGCAACATGCCGATGGTGCCGCTCTACGCGACGCGCTTCTTGGAGATGATGAGCGAGGTCGCCGTCGGATGGATGCTCCTGGACGGCGCGGTGATCTCGCAGGGCAAGCTCGGAGGCGTTGCCGCGGGCCATCCTGACAAGGCCTTCTACGAGGGCAAGATCGCCGCGGCTATCTACTTCTCGAAGAACGTCCTCGCCGGCGTCGAGGCCAAAGCAAAAATGATGAGCGACGAAGACAAGAGCGCGCTCGACATCAGCGACGCAGCGTTCGCGACAGTCTGATCCGCCTAGCCGGAAACTTTTGTCCGTCCGCGCGTACCAAACGATGATGCACACCCGCGCTCTGTTCATGCTCGTTACGACGGTCGCGTGTGGTGCGACAGAGAGCCGGATCGCGCCGTTACCGCAAGAACAAGCCTCCGTGGCGCTGTCGACAGTTCCTAGCGATGCTGGGGCGAGCGCGCCAGCGGAGGCGACCGAGGCGACCGCCGACGGTGACGCATTCGAAAAGGCGCGACTCGAACGCGACCGCGGAGAAAAGGCGCAAGCGCGCGCGACACTCATCGAGCTGCTCAAACGATGGCCGGCATCGACTTATGTGCCCGACGCGTGGGTCGCGCTCGGCGACATGAGTTTTGAATTGGGTGAGTCGGGCGACGACGCTCAGATGAAAGAAGCCGAGCGCGAGTATCAGGAGGCCGTGCGATCACCTCCACCCGCCAATCACGCGTACGGATATGCCTGGTACAAACTCGCGTACGTCTATTGGAACTCGGGCGACGGGGCGCGAGCGCTCAACGCATTCAAGAAGACGGTCGACTACGGCTCCGCCTATCCGCAAAATCCAGGAGCCGCGAAGCTGCGTGTGGAGGCGTTGCGCGACATCGTCCCTGTCTACGCGTTGGTGGGAAAACCGAGTGTGGCGTATGCCTTCTTCCGCTCCGCTTCAGGCGATGACGACAAATCGATCGACATGCTGAGCGCTCTCGCCTCCACCTATTCGGACACGGGCAAGTACGCCGAGGCGCAGCTCGTGTATCGAGATCTCATCGTCCGCGATCCTGTTCACTCGTGTGCCTATGGAGTGCGGAGCCGCTTCACCGCGGTCGGCATGACTCGAGCTGCAGAGGACCAACAACTCAAGAAGTGCCCGTAAAACCGCGGCGAACGCGACCGACGCCCTCGATCACTTCTGCGATCGCGACGAGATCTCCTCGCGGACACAACCAAGCTTGAACACCGTCGAACGCCGGATCGCGATGCTCCTTTTCGATGGTCTTGCCCACTCGCGCGCGCGCTTCGCCTTCCGCTGAGAGCCGTGCGATGGGCAGAGTGAGTGCAGCCGCCTGTGCGATCGTCACGAGGGGCGCGGTTGCGAGATCACTCATGGGATGCGCGCTCGATGCTTCGAACGGACCCGATCGGAGTCGGCGCAACATGGTCAAATGGCCCACGGTGCCGAGCGCCTCTGCGAGATCGCGCGCGAACGCACGGACATAATAACCTTTCGACACGACAAGCCGCGCGTGCACACTCGTGTTGCCGTGCGCCGTCGCGTCGATCGACCTCACCGCGACGTCGCGTGCAGCGATGACCACAGTCTCTCCGCGTCTAGCGCGATCGTACGCGCGCTCGCCGTCCACGTGAACCGCACTCACAGCAGGCGGGACCTGTGAATTGCGCGAACGCTCCTGGTCGACTGCCATTGCAAGACGCTCGGGCCAATCAGCCGGTGGCGCTTTACGGCTAATTTCTGCCCCATCGGCGTCGAACGAGTCTGTCTCGATCCCGAGGAGAATCTCGCACTCATACTCTTTGTCTGCGGCAGTTAGATAAGAAGCCAGCTTCGTGGCCTCGCCCACCATGAGCACGAGCACACCCGTCGCCATGGGATCGAGTGTGCCTGCGTGACCTACTTCGCGAGTACTTCGGGCGCGGCGCGTCAGCGCGACGACATCGTGGCTGGTCATGCCACGTGGTTTGTCGACGACGAGGATGCCGCTCGGCGGATGCAACGCCTACTTCTTCGCCTTGGCTTTGGCGATGCCGTCTTGCGCCTGCTTCGCCTTGCTCCCCTTGGGATCGAGCTTGAGGTACGTCTCGAACTCCTTGATCGCTTCGGCGTTCTTCTTTGCGTTGAGCAATGTGCCACCGAGCCAGTAGTGCGCGAGCGGGTAGTTGGGCTCGGCTGTCACCGCAGCCTGGAAATCAGCCTGCGCGCCCGCGGCGTCTTTTGCGCTCAGTTTGCAGAGACCGCGCTCTGTGCGCAGTTGGGCGGCGTCTTTGATCGCGATCGCCTTGTCGAAGGTCGGCACGCAATCGCTGGTCGAACGTAGCAACAAAAACTCGTGACCGATCGCAGCGAGCATCTCCACGTCGTTCGCTGCACCGCGCGCGAGTCGAAGCTTTGCGAGCGCGGGCTCGGTCTGGGTCCAAACACCGAGTTGATGCCCGTAAGTGAACAGCAGCATCGCGTCGTTTGGGGTTTCCTTGAGCGCGTTCTCGAATTCGGCCGTAGCACCCGGCTGATCGCCCTTGCCTGCGAGCGCGAGTGCCAGGTTTGTGTGGAGCTCCACGCGATCGGGTTGCTTGATGATCGCGCCCTTGAGCAACGCAATCGCGTCGTCCCATTTTTGCGCGTCGATGTAGAGCGCCGCCAAATTGCCTGCAGCCTCCACGAGATCGGGCTTGATCTTGAGCGCGTCCTTGTACGACTTTTCTGCGCCTGCTTTGTCGCCGAGTTTCTCGAGCGCGACGCCCATGTAGTGCATCGCTTCTGCGTCTCTCGGATTGCTCTTGAGTGCTGCCTCGAAGTAGCCCTTCGCGGTCTGCGGATCATTGGCCTGCAACGCCTTGATGCCTTTTCCGGTGTCTCCACCCGAAGCGGTCGGTGGCGTCATGTCTGCACTCGTGGAGGGCGCAGGCGTGCTCGTGGTTGGCAGCGGCGTGACAGTCACCGGCTTGTCCGGACCGCCGCATGCACCCAGCGTCATCGCCAAGAGTCCCAAAGCCAAAGCCGTGTTTCGCATCGTCTGCATCTCCCTAGCTCCCTAGTTCCGAGTCACGGTCACGAGACCGCTTCGCGCAGCCTAGATCGAATCTCATCGAAGCGCGCGATTCCCGAGACCTTACCGCCGTTCGACTCATGGACGTAAAACACGTCGGCTACTTTGGTCCCTTCGGTGTTGATCTTGGATAAAACGATCGACAGCCCAAGATCTGACAGTGCTTGTGCGAGGCGAAAAAGGAGCCCGGGCTGATCTTTTGCGAACACTTCGACGACCGTGGCGTGCGGAGAAGCGTGTTCATCGAATGCGATCTCGACAGGCACGGCCGGCGTCGGTCGCTCACGCCAGGGCGACACCGAACCTGTGCGGGCGAGGATCAAGTCGCGAGGGGTGACGCGTTCGTCGCATAAATCAGCCAGATCGCGCTCGAGTCGTGAGAGAACAGTGTGCGCGTCCGCGGCGGTGTCTTTGTAACGAACTGAGAACACGTCGACCGCCTGCATGCCCTCGCGACTCTTCCGCGAATACACCTGCGCCGCGAGAACCTCGAGGCGATTGGCCGTCAGCGCCGCTGCGATGCGCGCAAGCAATCCGTGGCGATCTGGCGCGACCACGCACAAATCGAGATGATCGGAGCCACCGCTCGAAGCCACTGCGACGCGCGGCGATAGCCCTGCCGACAGGGCCGTCCGCGCGTGCACGCGAATGGCATGAGGTGTCGCGGCGAGACGCCAGCGCATGGGCATGCTGGCGATGAACGCGTCGAGTTCCGCGAGGTCGCCGTCCCAACCCTCCGCTGCGGCTTTTCCGAGCTTCGCCATGCGTTCGTCGTCGATCTCGGGCATGCCAGCGAGGCGCGCGTCTGTCCGCAGATACAACTCTTGGAGGACGTGTGCCTTCCACGAGGTCATCGCGTTCGGCGCGGTCGTCGTGATGTCTGCGATCGTCAGCAGGTAGAGATCGCGCAAGCCTTCGCGGCCACGAACGATGCGCGCGAGCTCGTCGGTCGTCGCCGGGTCCGCGAGATCTCGACGCGTCGCGAGGTGATACATCGCGAGGTGATGAAGCACGAGCGACCGCGCATCTGCCACGTCGTCTTCGGAGAGACCGAGCCTCGGCAACACCACATCGCAAAGCTCGGCGCCTCTTTGAGAGTGATGCTTTCGAGAGCCGCTCGCGTCTGGATATCCCTTGCCCATGTCGTGAATGAGAGTCGCGAAAAAGAGCGGGGTGCGGCGCGCAATTTCAGCCGCGACGCGGCTCGCGAGCGGGTGCTCTGATCGAAGGTCACCGCGCACGAGCGCGCGCAAGCAATCGACTGCAGCCACCGAGTGAACGTCGACCGTGTACACGTGATAAACGTCGTGATGGACGCGCCCCATCACTGGCGAAAATTCCGGAATCATCGCGTGCAAGAGCCCCGTATCCCACAGCTCGCGGATGGGCGACCCTTTCGCGAGCGGTACCTCGCCCGACGCGCACACAAGACCGACGAACGTCTCGCGCGCCTCTCGGTCGTCACGCAAACGCGATGCAAAGCTCGGCTCCTGTGCTGCTCTCGTAAGCGCTTCGCGCGCGTTGCTCGATACGGGCAATGACTCGCGGACTGCGGTCGCCAGCACACGCAATGCAAGCGCTGGGTCGAGGCCGAGCTGCATGCCGCGCGCGAGAGTCACTTCTTTGCCCGAGAGCACGACGCCTCTCGCGACCAAGCGCTGAGAGCCCTGTTTCTTGGGCATTTTTGCGCGTTCGAATGCTCGCGTCGTGAGCCGCGCGACAGTGCGTGCGTGCTGGTAGTAGTCCTGCATCATGCGCTCGGCGGCCTCTGCGAGCGCTTCGTCACTCACCGCGAGGCCATAGCCCATCGCGCACGCGACCACTTCTTGTGCGTCGAATGTCAGTCGATCGACGCGCCGACCCCGCGCAGCGTGCAGGCGGTTGCGCACGCGCCACAAGAAGCTCTCTGCGTGTCCGAGCGCGCGCTTCTCTCGCGCGTCGAGTCCGTCCAAACCCAGAGCGAGCGAAGACCAATGCAGCACGTCAAGATCGCGTAGTCCGCCTTCTCCCAATTTCACGTCTGGCTCGAGCAGGTACACCGACCCACCAAAACGATCGTGTCGCGCGGCCGCTTCTGCTTCGAGTCGCTGCACGAACTCGCGCGCGCGCTTTGCACCAAAGAGCTGCTTTCGCGCCAGTGTTGTCATGTGCCGCAATGGCGCGCTTGGCCCCGCGATATGCCTCAAATCGAGGAGAGCGGTGGCCGTCGTGAGGTCTTCTCGAGCGAGCGCGACGGCATCGTTGGCGGAGATGATTTGATGACCGACTGTCATCCCCGCATCCCAGAGCGGATACATGATCGCGTCGACTGCAGCAGCGATCGCGCCTGCAGGACCAAGAAATCTGATGTCGATGTCGCTGTGGAGCGCGAGTGCGCCGCGCCCGTGACTCCCAACCGCCGCCATTGCCATGAGACTGTCTGCAGGGCACACCCGATCGAAGTGGTCGCGCAGCAAACGGTCGACCCGTCGTGCCCTGCTTCGTCCGAGTGAAAGACCATCGTCCCCCCTCTCGAGCCGCGCATGGAGAGCGCTCTCGAGCGCGCTGAGCTGTTCACGAAGGTCGCGACGCATGCTCCGTCGGTATAGCAACGGAATGCGCCGTCTCGATATTGGGCGCTGAAACGAGCCGATTGCAGGTCGGAGGTCGCTTGCGAGATCGATTGAAGTCACCGAAGGCTGGTACTAGGCTCCGCGCCGTTGTTGCATCGGTTGGGGATGTTCCGCGTCTGACTCACTCGTCGGACTCTCACAGCCTTCTTTCTCAGGACACCACAAGGAGCAAACCTTCATGGCTCGACCGCGCTTCATTTCACTCTCGTTCATGCTCGCCGCGCTGGCGATGCCTGCTGTCATCTCTGCCTGCAATGGCGAGATCAAAGTCGGTAATCCCGAGCCCGCTGCACCCGCAGCACCCGATCCCGTACCTGCTCCGACGCCAGCTCCTGCGCCAGATCCGGTGCCCGCTCCCGCGCCAGTGCTAAAGCCAGTTGGTGCGATCAAGCTCGAAGGCAACCGCGTGCGCATTCCGCAAGAGCTCGAGTTCGACGTCGACAAGGCCACCCTGAACGACACCAAAGACCCGAACAAGATGATCTTGAACACGCTCAAAGACTTCATGGAGCAAAACAAGAACGTGACCAAGCTGCGCGTCGAAGGTCACACCGACAACAGCGGCAAGAAGGACCACAACCAGACGCTCTCGCAGCAACGTGCAGAAGCAGTGGCTGCGTGGCTCGGTTCGCATGGTGTCGACAAGAGCCGCCTCACGACAGTGGGTTACGGTGACACACGACCCGAAGCGCCGAACGACAACGACGCGAACAAGGCCAAAAACCGCCGCACCGAGTTTCACGTGCAGGACATCGACGGCAAGCCTGTAGCACCACCGGTGGCGGCACCGATGGGAGTTGGCGCGGGCGCTGGCCCGGCAACTGGAGGCGGTACGCCCGCAGGAGCTCCACCCATGACGAGCCCCAACGGCCCTAAGAAGTAAGCGACGGCATCTATGCTAAATGGAGCGGGAGCCGTCCGGGCTTCCGCTCTTTTTTTTTGAGACCAACCAGTGCCCCTTTCTCGTGCGCGTTGTGAGAAGTGTTCGCTCCCTCTCGCAGACCCGCCTCACATCCCGATCGCAATGGCGTGCATTGCGTGCAATCGCCCGTGCCAGTTGATGTTCGCGGCCGACGGCATGCCGGCAGACTTCAACGCGTCTTTTGGCGGGCAACGTCTGCTGCGCTGGTTCAATGCCGCACGTCGCGCAATGATGACGGGCACGCCCGGAGTTGCCGTGGGCGCGTGCACCGCATGCGATTGGCCGCTTGTGGTTTCGTCGAAGACCGCTGTCGCGTTGCCTTGTCCGCACTGCAAAGCGCCTGTGAGTGGAGTGGCTGAAGACATCCTCGTAGACCAATGGTGCGAACCGTGGGCGCGCGTGGAGGGCGGCGGCCTCAACATGGAATACCGACTCGCGTGGGTCGACGACTCGACTGGCGTCACCGCTGGCTGCGTCAATTGCGGTGCAGCGTCGAACGCCGACGATCCATCGATGCAGTGCCGCAGATGCAGCGCGGTCGCGTGGATCAAACGCAAAGCGCCTGCTGACGAAACCAAAGAATCACGACAGCAGCTGGGCGTTCGTCTCGACGGCACCCGCGACGAGCGGCCTTTTCGAGGCCTACTTTCGATCGCTCAAGGCGAAGCCGCGCTGCGCTCGGATATGGCCCGCGGGGGCGGATCTGCAGGCTCTGGAGGCAATGCGATGAGTGTGGTCGGCCTAGGCTGCGCGATCGCACTCGCGGTGACCGTTCTGTTGATATTGGCGATTTGGATC
This sequence comes from Myxococcales bacterium, assembly GCA_043785265.1. Taxonomy (GTDB): domain Bacteria; phylum Myxococcota_A; class Polyangia; order Polyangiales; family Polyangiaceae; genus JANYHY01. The sequence continues at coordinate 7,897 of JAYVXK010000982.1, forward strand.
GTAGCTACGGTCGCCAAATAGACGGGTGATGCGCGGCGAAATCAGTTTATCGTGGCAGCCATGCTTTTTCGTAGTTGGCTATCGGTGAGCCTGCTTGGATTCGTTGCGTGCAACCCGAGCCTCTCGGTCATCGAGTCGCCCGCAGGCGAGAAAACGCCGCGAGATGTAGGGTTCGAGTACGAACTCACGCACGCGCGTACGAGCGAATACGCACTTCAGAAACCGGGATATTGGGTCGTCACTGCGGCGCCTGATTGGTTGGATATTTGGGAGAACGGCCACACCGCAAACGCAAAGCCTCCTCCCGCGCCCGAAGTCGATTGGGCCACGAACGAGGCGCTCGCCGTCGTCGCGGACGATCCCAAAGTGTCTGCAGTGGAGATCGAGCGCATCATCGAAGTGAAGGGCGTGTTGCAGGTCTATGTGAACGAAGAACTGCTCGGTGACCGCTGCTCTCCGCCAGTGAGCAAAAATCCTCTGCGCGCGACCGCACACGATGCTCCGATGGATGTCGTGACCTTTCGGAAACGGCCCGTTCCATTGGTCGTTCATCTCGACAAGGCAAAAGGCTTGAGCTGCGACCCCGTCCCGAAGGTCGACTTGAAGTGCGTGATCGCAGGCCAGCCTGCGGGTGACTCTGCGACGATCAACGCACAACCCGGGCAAGTGATCGAATGCGACGGCACCAAAGTAACCGCGCAAGTTGGTTATATCGCCGACCGTAATTGGTATTTCGAAAAGCATCCGCAAGAGTCGTTTGCCAAGTTCGAAGTGGACGCAAACGAGCAACACGCCAAGTTCACGATCGACGCGTATGGCGAATACCAGGTAAAATTAGAGGCCATTGACGATCGCACCAAGCATGGTGACGGCCGCGTGAGCGTGATGGTCGCGCCGACGGACGCACAGGTGATTCAACTCGGATGGACCCAGTGGGACCGAAAAGACGATCCGAACAAGTTGCCCAAACTTGAAGTCCATTTGTTGGAACTCGGCTTCCCTCTTGGCACCAAAGGCCACGACTGCACCGACACCGACGCCACTGCTTTTTGTGACATCAAGACGAGCGGCTTTACCAAGCAGATTACGGTTCGCAACAACAAGGGCCGCTACAAGTTGGTCGTGAAATATCTCGACGGCCGCGAGGCTCATCAACCCGTCTTGTGCTCGCACTCATTCGCCAAGGGCTCCACGGTCGCGGTCGAGAACTGCAACTACACGGAGCAAGCTCCCGGTGCGAGTTGGGAGCCAGGCGCCCTCAATCCAAACACTGGCGGCTTCGAAGATCCGAACAAACCGCACGTCGCCCCGAAGTTCTGACCCAAGCGCTTGCGCGCCGCTGGCGTCGAACAGTTATCCCGCGAGCCGAAAGGCCGCAAAATGGAGGCTGCTCATGCCCAACGTCAAGAAGGCCGCGCTCGGCCTAGTGATTACTCTCGTCCTCGGCACCACTGCATCAAGCGCGCTCGCTGATGGGCAGAACGGCTTCATCGAAGAAGCCGTCGCGCAAGGTCAGAGCGTCGTCTTCAAAGACGATCCGCTCGCTGCAGGCGGCCTCGATGCGAACGACGCCATGATCAAAGCGCGGCCGCCCGCCGTGCGCATGTTTCTCCTTCGCCCTCGCACGCAATTCGTGATGGAGATGATCAAGAGCGTCGAGAACCTCTGAGCATCACGCCCTCCAAAAAAACTACTTCTTTTTTGGCGGCGTGACCGCAGGCGGCTTGGTCACCGGCGGCTTCGCGACGGGCGGCTTCACCGGCGGAGGCGTTGGCGGCGTTACGGAAGGCGGAGTCGCTGTCGGCGTCGCGTCGGTGGTCACTGGCTTGAGCTCGGGCATCTTGACCAGCTCTTCGATGTTCGGCACGAGCACGATCTCGATGCGACGATTCTTCGAGCGCCCCTTGTCGTTCGAGTTGTTCTGCGCGGGATCGAACTCCGCATAACCCGCTGCGGACAACTCATCTGCCTTCACTCCCGCCGCGATCAGCAGCTTGACGACAGCAACCGCGCGCGCCGTCGAGAGTTCCCAGTTGGAGGGGAACTCTTTGGTCTTGATCGGGAAAGTGTCGGTGTGACCGGCAACCTGAAAACGGCGCCCGGCAACGCCCTTCAGCGCACCGGCGACTTCATCGAGGGCGGTCTTTCCCTCTGGCTTGATTTCCGTTTTGCCTGGGTCGAAGAGCACGTCTGTCGCGAGGGCTAGAACGATTTGTCCCCGACGTGTGGTGATGTCGAGCTTGCCCGCGTCGATCATTTTCTGGAACTTCTTCACGAAGTCGTCGAGGAGCTTTCCGCGCGCGTCTGCCGCTGCTTTTTGGGCGCGCAGCTCTTCGAGTTCAGCGCGAGTCTCTTCGTCCGTGCTGGGTTTGCCCTCGAGTTCTTGAATCTTCGTGCGGAGATCTGCGATCTGTTTTTCTTCTGCGTCGTGATCGGCTTGTGCCTTTTTTTGCTGGTCGGCGACTGCGGCGTCGTATTCCGATTTCGGAATGCCGCAGCCAAGAGCGAACACCAACGCGACAGGAGCAACGAGCGATAGTCTCATGGCCCGCGAGTCTACACGCGTCGGCCGATGCGCGTTAGCACGCGCAGCGTTCGTGGCTCGTCACGCTCTGCCGTCGCTGCGCGCTCGTCGATATCGAAGATAGCGTCTGCGATCGCGTTCAATCCACCACCACCGCCGACAAGCAGCGCCAGGATCTCGAGATCGGTTTTGCGCCTTGTTTTAGCCACCAAATCGCGTACCGGCTGACTGATTTCGCAAAACCCATCGGTCACGATGAGCGCGTCTGCGCTCGACCATGGCGCGCGCGTCACCAGCTCGCACACGCGACGCAACGGGCCATCGAAGTCCGTGCCGGCACCAAAAGTCATCGACACGCACCGCTGCAGACGCGTGAGAAAGTCTGTCTTGCTCGTGAAGGTCGTCTCGTGAATCTCGCCAGGACCGCCGAATGTCAGCACGACGAGCGGGCGCCGCGATTCTCCGCAACGCAGAGCAAGAGCGAGACACAGCGACTTGGCGAGTTTGAGTCGCTCGGTACCCATCGACCCAGACGTGTCGATGAGGGCGATCACGGGGCCTTTGCCCGACGTGCTCGGACCACGCATTGAAGTGACCAGCGCGCGACGCTCAATCGCACGCGACAACACGACGCGCCGATAGATCGGGTGCGCGAGGAGCACTTGCTCGGACGAGACCAAACGCGCGATCTCCGAGCCGAGTTCGACACCAAATACTTCGTTGCGACCCTTGCCAGTCGTGCCTTTGCGAAACTGTCGCTTCAGCGCGAAAGCCCATTTTCCTGCCAGATCGAGCACCTGTCGTAAGGAGCGATCGCGCTCGATGATCTTTCCCAAACGGATCAGTTCGGGCAGAGGCAACTCACGGGCGGCACCACGCTGGCGTCCCGACGCGTCGTTGTCGCGCAGGATGGTCATGACCTCGGCAGCGATATCCATCTGCTCTTTGATTCGCGCGAGCGCTTCGCCCGAGGCGCGAGCAAACTCTTGCTCGTTTGGCTCTGTCGCATCGCCTTGATCATTGGCCAAGAGCAAACAGGCGAGCAGCGCAGGCAGCGCCATCACGGTTGCCCACTCGTCGAGCACGGTCCGCACGCGAAGAGATGCGAGCGCGCCTGAACGCTCCAGGTGGTCGATGAACGCTCGCGATCTCGTGCCGCGGGCGTCACCCCGCATGACCGGAGAAGGTTTGTAGAGCAAGGCATACAGATCGAACGCAATGCCCTGCAGAGCAGGCGCGCGGACCAATAAATCAGCCAGATCGGGAGCGTGCGCTCCAAGCCGTCGAAAGTGCCAATAGTCATACGCGCCGAGTTCGAGCAGGCAGTCGGCTGGTGGCGAGTCGCTCAAGATTCGCATCGGCGACCAGTGAAGCGGTCGCGCGCCACTCATGACGTCCACTCGCTCGCGAGGGCGGGCATGTGCGCCGGCACGCGTTTGGTGATGAAGTCGTGCGCACGCACTCGCTCGCGACGCGCGTGCAAGTCGAGTCGCGTCCAAACGTCCGCCCAAAAAGGCGCCCACGAGCCCGAGCGACCTTGGAGTTCGGTTTCGATCGCGCGCAACCATGCGTCTGCGGCGCTCACCACGTGCCGCGCCTTGCGCAGTGCTTCTCGTCCATCGGCTTCGACGCGTTCTCGCGAATCGCTCTGGCCTCCCCATCCACTGCCAAATTGCTGCTGCGCGCGTCCGGACAGCTTGCTCAGATCGCGTGCGCTCTCCTCGAGCAGGTCTTTGAGCTCGCGCGAACT